>CAXNGJ010000070.1:0-6094 GCA_964201895.1 Terrimicrobiaceae bacterium | reverse complement strand
AGGGGCTCGGTGACATCGCCGATCCCACAACGAATGAGGCGGGCCGCACCTTCAGGGTTGGCGTCGGTGAAGGCTTTGACGCGGCGATTGATCTCGGGAAAAAGGTAACCCGCTTTGAGTTTGAGATAATTTGAATTGAGGTGGGCCATGGTGAAAGAGGAGGACTTAAACAAAAACGCCCGACCGTTTCCAGTCGGGCGTTTGAATTTATGAGGAATCGTTGATTAGGCGTTGGCGAAGTTTTTCTCCACTGCGGACCAGTTGATCGTATTCCACCAGGCCTTGAGATAATCGGCGCGGCGGTTTTGGTAGTTGAGATAGTAGGCGTGCTCCCAAACATCGCAGCCGAGGATCGGTGTGCCAGTGCAATCGGCGACACCGGTCATGAGCGGGTTGTCTTGATTAGGCGTCGAGCAGATGGCGACCGACTTATCGGCTTTCGCGCAGAGCCACACCCAACCGCTACCAAAGCGAGCGAGGCCGGCGGCTTCGAATTTGGCTTTGAAATCGTCAAAACTTCCGAAGGCCGCATTGATGGCATCGGCCAAAGCGCCAGTTGGAGCACCACCTGCGGATGGTCCCATGAGATTCCAGAAGAAAGTGTGGTTCCAGTGTCCACCGCCGTTGTTGCGCACGGCTCCACGGATTGCTTCCGGCACAGCGGCGAGGTTGCCGATGAGTTCTTCGAGGGACTTCGAAGCCAGCTCCGGAGCGCTCTCGAGGGCTTTGTTGAGGTTCGCGACATAGGTCGCGTGGTGCTTGCCGTGATGGATTTCCATCGTGCGGGCGTCGATATTGGGTTCGAGTGCCGTGGCGGCGTAGGGAAGAGAAGCGAGTTCGAATGGCATAGTTTTTGTTAATTAAGAGCCGCCAAAATAGCCACGGCGGCGAGACATTCAAGCGGGTTGTTGCACCCATCGGTTGACTCCGCCAAACAGGGCGACTAAAACCGAAATCCTTGTGAGACCCACTTTAGAAAAACTCGAGCAAATCTATCACCGTCCCCTCTTCGATCTGATCCAGGAAAGCCGCCGCGTATTTCTGGAATTCTGGCCGAAAAATGAAGTCCAACTTTGCACGCTGCTCAGCGTGAAGACGGGGGGATGCAGCGAAGACTGCGGCTACTGCGCCCAAAGTGCGCACTACAACACAGGACTGCAGAAAGAGCGCCTCATGACCACGGAGGAGGTGATGCCTGTCGCCGAGCGCGCCCGGCAAAACGGCTCCACCCGCTTCTGCATGGGCGCGGCGTGGAAAGGCGTTCGCGACGGCGACCCCAAATTCGAGACCATGCTCGAAACCGTGCGCGAGGTCAGCAAGCTCGGCATGGAGGTCTGCGTCACACTCGGCCAACTCGGCGACATCGAGGCCCGCAAGCTCAAGGAAGCCGGACTCACCGCTTACAACCACAACATCGACACCTCGCCCGAGCACTACAAAAAAATCGTCAGCACGCACACATTTGAGGACCGCCTGAACACGATTGGATCCGTGCAACGTGCCGGCCTGAGCGTTTGCTGCGGCGGCATCATCGGTATGGGTGAAAATGAAACCGACCGTCTCAAAATGCTCGAGGTCCTCTGTTCACTCGACCCCAAGCCCGAGAGTGTGCCGATCAATTGCCTGACTCCCATTGAAGGAACACCGCTCGCCAAGACCCCGCCGATTGATGTCTTCGAGCTTGTTCGCCTGATCGCCACGGCGCGCATTGTTCTTCCGAAGGCAAAAATCCGTCTCTCCGCCGGTCGCGACCGTCTGAGCCGGGAGGCACAGGCACTCTGCCTTTTTGCCGGAGCAAACTCCATTTTCTACGGCGACAAGCTCCTAACGGCATCGAATCCTGGAGTCGACGACGACCGCGCGCTTTTGGAATCCCTCGGCCTCGAACCTCAAGCCCCCTACTCAGACCAAGCACAACCCGCCTGCACATTATGAAAATTTCCATCGGAAGCGACCACGCCGGATTTGAATACAAGGAAGCTATTATCGCCCACCTGAAAAAGGCGGGCCACGAGGTGGTGGACTACGGAACCGACAGCGCCGACAGCACAGACTATCCACTCTTCATCATCCCCGCCGCTGAGGCTGTGGCCCGCAAGGAAACCGAGCGCGCCATCGTCATTGGAGGTTCAGGAAATGGCGAAGCCATTGCTGCGAATAAGGTCAAAGGCATCCGCTGCGCCCTCTGTTGGAGCCACGAAACCGCCGAACTCGGCCGCCGCCACAACAATGCCAATGCCCTCTCCATCGGCCAGCGCATGATCCCTCTCGAGCTGGCACTCGAGATCGTGGATATCTGGCTTGCGACTCCCTTCGACGGTGGGCGCCATGCCCGCCGCGTCACCGAACTCGATTGCTACGAGGCTGGAGGCGGTCACTCGGGAATGCTCGCCGTTTTCGAACGCAAAACGAATCTCTGATGCAAATGCAGGCGTCTGTCGGAATTCCACCGGAAACCACCGACGCCTTGCGCCAAGGCATCCGTCGCTCACAGGACTTCCTCCTTTCGATCCAAAAAGACGACGGACACTGGGAAGGTGAGTTGTTGGTCGATTCGACTCTCTGTTCCGACACTGTCCTCTACATGAACTGGAGGGGTCGCGTGGACGAGGTTCTCCAAGCCAAGTGCGCCGACCACATTCGCCGCAGACAGACCGCTGACGGCGGCTGGAATATTTTCATCGGCGGCCCGAGCGAGATCAACGCATCGGTGAAAGCCTACTTCGCACTCAAACTCGCTGGAGACTCGCCAAACGCCCCCTGGATGCGCGAGGCCCGCGCCAACATTCTCCGACTCGGCGGCATCCCGCAGGTCAACACCTACTGCCGCCTCTATCTCGCCCTGCTCGGCCAGTTCCCTTGGGATTATGTTCCGACTATTCCCCCAGAAATTTTCCTCTTTCCCCGTTGGTTCTTTTTCAACCTCCACGAAATGTCCTCATGGAGCCGGACGATCATCGCCCCACTGGCGATCCTGAACCATTACAGGCCAACGCGCACCCTTCATGCCTCCCTGCACTTGCACGAACTCTATCCCGCCGGGATGGAAAATGCGGACTTCTCACTAAAAAAAGACAAACGCTTCTGGGCTTGGCGAAACTTCTTTTTGCGCTGCGATGCGCTCCTGAAAATCTACAACCGCATCCCCATCCATCCCCTCCGCAAGCATGCGCTGAAGCGGGCCGAGGCGTGGATGACCGAGCGCATGGGCGAAGGCAGCGATGGACTCTCGGCGATTTTTCCATCGATGCTCAACAGCCTCATGGCCCTCCAATCTCTGGGCTACGTGGAGGATCACCCACTGGTTAAAAAGGCCGAAGCCGATTTCGCCGGCCTCTTCGTTCACGATCCCGCCGACTTCCGCATCCAACCCTGCCTCTCACCGGTCTGGGATACAGCCATCACCACCGTGGCACTCGGCGAATCCGGTGTTCCAAGAAACCATCCGTCTCTGCAAAAAGCCGCAGCTTGGCTGGAGGCGCGCGAAGTGCGATTTGCAGGGGACTGGACTGCCCGCAACCCCGGAGTCGAACCGAGCGGCTGGGCTTTCGAGCACGCCAACAAATACTACCCCGACACCGACGATACGATGATGGTCCTCATGGCCCTCCGGCACTGTGCGGCCCCAGACCCGAAAGCCCGAGAGGAGATTCATCGCCGCGCTTTGAAATGGCTTCTTTCCTTCCAATGCAACGATGGCGGATGGGCGGCCTTTGATAAAAACCTCAACGCCGCCTGGCTCGAGCATGTTCCGTTCGCAGACCACAATGCCATTCTCGACCCCACTTGCAGCGACCTCACCGCCCGCGTGCTCGAGCTTCTCGGCTACATCGGCCACGATCCGCGGTCAACCGAAGTCCGCCAAGCTATCAGCATGCTGCGACGCACCCAAGAAGCAGACGGCTCATGGTATGGCCGCTGGGGCGTGAACTACATCTACGGTACATGGCAGGCCCTTCGCGGCCTTGCTTCGATCGGCGTCAACATGGACGAGGAGTGGATCCGTCGCGCGCTCACTTGGCTCGAAAGCTGCCAGAACGAGGACGGCAGCTGGGGCGAAACCTGCGAAACCTACAATTTCCCTGCCCTCAAAGGCCGCGGAGCCGGAACCCCCAGCCAGACCGCATGGGCACTCATGGGCCTCTGTGCCGGAGGAAATCCCGAGCGCGAATCCATTCAGCGCGGCATCCATTGGCTTATTTCAACACAAAACCCCAATGGCTCCTGGACCGAGGACTACACGACCGGCACTGGCTTCCCGTGCGTTTTCTATCTGAAATACGACATGTATCGAAACCACTTCCCCTTGCTCGCATTGGCTTCTTACAGCAAATTGATAAAGTACTAGACCCTCTCCGCCTGCGAAATTCGCCAGAGTTTGATCCGCCAATGCCGCTATTTGAACGCTATCTCGGAATCGACTACTCCGGAGCGGCAACTCCCGCCTCCAGCTTGAAGGGGCTGCGCGTTTATTCAGCCACGCCCATACGGCAGCCTACTGAGATCGCGCCGCCACCCGGCGCACGGAAGTATTGGACCCGGCGAGGCATAACCGAGTGGCTCACGGACGAACTTCGCGACGGCCCGCCGACTCTTGTGGGCATCGACCATGCATTTTCCTTCCCCCTCCGCTACTTCGAGCGGCATCACCTTCCTCCCGACTGGCCGCGATTTCTCGATGATTTTCAACACCACTGGCCCACAGATCGCGACCAGATGACAGTTGAGTTCATCCGGCGTGGTCTGCACGGTCACGGGTCGGTGCGCACGGGAGAAGCGCGCTGGCGGCGGCTGACAGAGCTCAGGAGCCGTGCGAAATCGGTCTTCCACTTCGATGTGCAAGGCAGCGTGGCCAAGTCCACCCACAGCGGGCTGCCCTGGCTACGCCACCTGCGTCAGCAACTTGGCCCCTGCGTCCATTTCTGGCCTTTTGATGGATGGACGCCGCCGCCCGGACACTGCGTTATGGCTGAAGTCTACCCGTCATTATGGAGCAAGGGCTTTCCCACGGACGATCGCACCCCTGACCAGCACGATGCCTTCAGCGTGGCACAATGGATGCGGCAAACGGATGCCGTCGATGCGTTGGGCATTTATTTTCGACCGCAGTTGAGTTCCACCGAACGCGAACAAGCCACGTTGGAAGGTTGGATTCTTGGCATCGCTTGAACGCACTTGTCCTTGCCCGAAACCCAAGTCTGCCGCAAATTCCCCTCCTCCAAAATGCCCAGCGTCCACATCAAAACCTACGGCTGCCAGATGAACGAGCGCGACTCCGAGCAGGTGTCGAAAATGCTAGCCGAGCGCGGATATCAACTCGTCACGGATGAAACCGAAGCCGATGTGATTTTGCTCAACACCTGCAGCGTGCGCGACATGGCCGAGCAGAAAGCCATCGGCAAGATGGGCATGCTGCGCAAGCTCCGGCGGAATCGTCCACATCTCGTCCTCGGTTACCTCGGCTGTATGGCCCAGGCCCGAGGAGAGTCGCTTTTGCAGACCTCCCCACATGTCGATCTTGTGGTGGGCACACAGAAATTCCACCGCGTGGCGGACTATGTGGACGACCTTCTGAAAACCCGCATGCATGCGCTGATCGATGACGAGCGCCGGGCGATTGTGGACACCGAGGAGGAGGTCGGCTCCCAAAGCACGATCCGTGAGCAGGAAGTCGAGGTGGGTCAGGTCACGGCATTTGTTTCAATCATGCAAGGCTGCAACATGCACTGCGCGTTTTGCATTGTGCCTCAAACGCGCGGGGAGGAGCGCGGACGCACGATCGAGGAAATCACCAACGAAGTCCGATCCCTTGCGGATCGCGGAGTGAAGGAGGTCACGCTTCTCGGTCAGATCGTGAACCTCTACGGCCGCCATGAATTTCAGAAACGCGACGGCATCTCCCCATTCGTTCAGTTGCTGGAATCCGTCTGCGCGGTGGATGGCATCGAGCGAGTGCGTTTCACCTCCCCCCACCCCATCGGCTACCGCGACGATCTCATCGAAGCCTTTGGTCGCCTGCACGAGCTCGTCGAGCATGTGCATCTCCCGCTCCAAAGCGGCTCCGACCGCATCCTGAAAATCATGCGTCGAGGCT
>CAXNGJ010000069.1:0-6104 GCA_964201895.1 Terrimicrobiaceae bacterium | reverse complement strand
GTCCGTTTTATGCAGTTCGGAAAAATCCCGAAAGGCGCCTGCGTGATGGTGAGTAACCACATTAGCCACTTCGACCCCCCGTTTTTGAGCGGTTGGCTGCCGCGCAAGATCGACTGGATTGCGATGGTCGAGCTCTTCGGTGCCTCGTGGTCCAAGGCCGCCTTCACTTGGCTGGATGTCATTCCGGTGGACCGCCACGGCGATGACCGGCAGGCCTTGCGCCACGCGCTGCGGCGGCTCGAGCAGGGCCGCATGATCGGGGTCTTCCCCGAGGGCGGCATCCGTGACGGCGTGCAATCGATCCTTTCCGGCGCCGACATGCGCGAAGGAGCCTTTCTCATCGCCGCCAAGGCGGGTTGTCCCGTTGTGCCCGTCGTGATTCTCGGCAGTGAGCGCCTCTACAACCGCCGCAATTGGCTCCCCTGGCGGAGGGCCCAGGTTTACATCGCGGTGGGTGAGCCGGTTTTCCCAAGTGCCGAGGGTGGACGAAAAAAACTCCGCGACGATGTCGCCGCCGCGCTCATCCGCCTCAAGGACGACCTGGTCACGAAATGCCACCTCACAGCCAATGACCTGCCGCACTCGCCGCAGGAGCGCATGCGCGAACCATGAAGGCCTTCGTAAACCGTCCCCTCTCCTGGCTCGTCGACGGCACGATGTGCAACATGATGCATGCCATCCAATGGCGGCGCAGGGCGGATGCCTGCTCGGTCACGAATCTGGAGCGGTATCTGGCCGAGTGCGGTGGACAAAGCCGCGAACAGTATTACCGCATGCCGCCGGCTCAGCGTCCGAGTCTTAAAAATGGCTGGATCGAGTGGGACTCACCACGAAGAACCGGACACCCTGAAAACGACCGGGTGCGCGTGCGGTTTTTTCCAGCCCGCGATAAAAATGCCCCGACTGTTCTGCTGCTCCACGCCCTCATGAGCGCGAGTGATATCGGCTACCGTCGGCTTGCGTCATGGTTCAACAGTAATGGCTGGAGCGTGGCCTTTCCCCACCTGCCCTATCACTACTCGCGCACGCCGAGCCGCACTTGGAACGGCGAGCTGGCCATCACGGCCGACCTCGTTCGAAACGCCGAGGGTATCCGGCAAGGCGTCATCGAACTCCGCCAACTCATGGCCCTGCTCCGCACACGCGGCACACGCGAGTTTGCCATCGTCGGCACGAGCTATGGCGGCTGGAACGGAGCCCTACTGTCCTTTCTCGAAGCCGACTTCCGATTCATCGCCTTGGTGCAACCGATCGTGAACATGGACAAGGCCGTCTGGGAAAGCCCCGGCTCGGCCGTGATGCGGCGCGAACTCCGCAGCCGTGGTCACTCGCGCGGCAACACCGCCCGCTTCGACCACCTCGTCTCCCCGCTCCACGGGGTTCCGCTCTGCGACCCCTCATCCATCCTCCTCACCGGCGGCCTCCACGACCGCATCTCCCCCATCGAGGACCTCGCACTCCTCCAATCCCGCTGGTCCGGCTCCAGTCTCCACCAAGTCCCCCAAGGCCACTTTGGCTACGCCGCCCTCCGCGAAACCATGAAGCAGGTTGAGTCGCGGATTGTCGGGTGAAGGAGAAAAAAACGATCTGCGTCCGGGCTTTACAGTCAAAGAAGCGAGGACAAGAAAGAATACTGTGTGAAAATGTGGGACGGCCCCTTACTAAAACCGAGGCTACGCAGGACGCCTTTCGTGCATTTTTTCCCTAATAAAAAAGCAGGCCCGTGCGTTTATAAAGAAAACGCATGAATCCCGAGCAAATCATTACGGAAGCCTTGGACAACTACGAGTCCCTGCTCATTAGTTATGCCTGGGAGATCACCGGCGATATGGAATCCGCGAAAGATGCCGTGCAAGAGACGTTTCTTCGGCTCAGTCGCCAGAATCTTTCCGACCTTCAGCCGCGATTGCGACCTTGGCTTTACGTTGTCTGCCGGAACTGCGCACTGGATTCTGTCCGCAAAGTCGTGAAATTCAGCGCGGATTCCGTGGAGGACCACGACCGCGCGAGCGAAGATCCCTCGCCCGATGAGCGTGCCATGGCGACCGAAGAGGGAAGACGGATTTGGGATATGGTCGCGGGCTTGCCATTGCAGCAGAGGGAAATTGTGAAACTGAAATTCGAAGCCGGTCTCAGCTACAAGGAAATGGCTGAGATCTTGAAAACCAGCGTGTCCACCATCGGGGTGCAACTTCATGAGGCCATGGAGACCCTGCGCAGCCGATGGAACCGCGAAACCACACAAGTAGCATGAAAATGGATCCCCGCATCACCGCATACGCCGTTGGCGAGCTTCATGGCCGCGAACGCGATCTCTTCGAGACGGAATTGTCTGCATCCTCCGCCCTGCAGGATGAGGTCAACTCCATGACCAAGCTTGCTGATATGCTTTCAGCGTCGCCGAAGTCGGCCGAGCGTTTCCACCCCGAAGAAAAAGACCGGTTGCTCGCTCAATGCATAGGCAATCTCAAATCCCGGACCCGTGCCAAAACGACAACGATCTGCTCGGTGTTTGACTTGGAGCTGTCAGAGCAAATCGTGAAAGCCTGGCTCGCCTTGGCGGCGGGGATTGTCGCTTTTGCCGGACTCGCTGTGATCATGCATCAAAGCGGACCGTTCAAGTGGACAAACTTCCCACCACTGCGCTCGACCTCACAGGAACCTCCCGCCACGATAGCCTCAGGCGATACGATGCAGCAGGTAGCCCAAGAGATGCGAATCAATACTCTATCCGCGCCTCTGGTAACCACCAGATCCGCGGTAACCACCTCATCCGAGCGCGTGTCATTTACCGAAGGTTGGGTTGAGGGCTCATCCCGATGTATGAGTTCAGCTCAGTCCACCCCTTCATCGGTCTCTTTAAACAGCGAGTCCTATGCTCCGATACGAGAGACGGATTTTGTCACCGCCAAAGAAAACCCTCTTTCCACCTTCTCCATCGATGTGGACACAGCGAGCTATTCGAATGTGCGGAGGCATCTTGAGGAGGAGAGGACTCCGCCAGCGGACGCCATCCGCACCGAAGAACTGATCAACTATTTCCGCTACGACTATCCGCAACCCTCTGGAGAGAACGCGTTCTCGGTCAATCTCGAGATGAATCGCGCCCCGTGGAATCCGGAACACAAACTCGTGCGCATTGGCATTAAGGGACGCGAACTTCCCGCCGAGGATCGCGGTCCAGCCAACCTGGTTTTCCTGATCGATGTGTCAGGATCCATGTCTTCACCGGACAAACTTCCGCTGTTGCAGCGCAGCCTTTCCGCATTGGTCGAAAACCTTTCAGATGCTGACCGGGTGGCCATTGTGACCTACGCCGGTTCGTCGGGTCTTGTGCTCGAATCAACCCAGGGGAAGGCGAAACGCGAGATTCTCGACGCCATCGCAAACCTCCGTTCCGGTGGATCGACCAATGGCTCGGGAGGCATCCAGCTGGCCTACGAAACGGCTCGGCAAAATTTTCTCAAAGGTGGCAACAACCGTGTGATCCTCTGCACCGATGGCGATTTCAATGTCGGGGTGACCGACCAGGGCGGATTGCAGAAACTCATCGAGACAGAACGGGAGTCCGGCGTCTTCCTTTCCGTGCTCGGCTTTGGCACAGGAAATTTGAAAGACAGCACCATGGAGACGCTTGCCAATAAAGGCAACGGCAACTACGCCTACATCGACTCGATCAGCGAAGGTCGCAAAGTGCTGGTCGAACAAATGGGATCAACACTCTTCACCATCGCCAAGGATGTAAAAATCCAAGTGGAATTCAACCCTGCCCGCGTTGCCGGCTACCGCCTGATCGGTTACGAAAACCGCCTGCTGGCCAAGGAGGATTTTAACAACGACAAAATAGACGCTGGGGAAATCGGTGCCGGGCACACGGTGACTGCGCTCTACGAGATCATCCCGGCTGGCCAAACCGTGCAGGGCTCGTCCTCGGTCGATCCGCTCAAATACCAGCAACCCGAGCCAAAGGCCGTCACGGCATCGAACGAAATACTCACGGTGAAAGTGCGCTACAAAGCCCCCGCTGGAGAGAAAAGCAGCCTCATAGAAATCCCACTGGCGGCTTCTGAAATACCCAGCGCCGACAAGGCATCGGAAGACTTCCGCTTTGCCGCCGCCGTCGCCGCTTTTGGAATGAAGTTGCGCGGCTCGCCCCACGTCGGAGAAATCCAATGGGCCGAGATTCAGGACATCGCCCGTGGCGCACTCGGAAAGGATGCCGGCAGCTACCGCGCCGAATTCCTGACTCTGATCGAGAAAGCAAAAACGCTCCAAAAAGAGGCAAAGCAAAACTAGGGGTATAAATTATTGACCGCTTCAAAGATCAAGGCTGTAGAGCGTTATTCATGTCATTATTTAATGCCTTACCCTTGTTGCTATTGCTGAAACAAGCGCCAACTAGGGTTCCCTTTTTGACTCTCCCGTCGAATGGGAGCGCGCGTGCCAGGCCTGATCGCCCTAAAGCTTGGCGGCGGCGGTGGGGATTCCCAATTTCGTCAGGTTCTTGAGAATTGTTGCCAGTCTGTTCCGCCGGAAGATTTTTTTGGTCGGCATGGATTTTTGCAAAAAATTCACCTAGGCTATTTCTTCACTGAATGCCCGCAGATTGACCAAATCTAAGCGGCACGGCTCACCCAAAAAGTTCACTTGGAAAAGCCCGGTGGCTTGTCAATCGTGTGCAGAATAGCTATTCCTCCGACCGGATCAGTACGCTCCAAAGCCTGCTCCCAACCATTTTCTTTTTCGACCGCATCAAACATCCCTATGAAACTTCATTTTTTCATACGTGGCGCAGCAACTTTATTCGCCTTGGTTATGATCACCCACACAATTGCTGAAACCATGGAGAGCTCGGCAGAAAGCAAAATCATCCAAATCGAACTTCCTGAACTCGGTCAAACATTGGCCGCGCGGAACAGGGGGGAAGACAAGCCGGTTCTGGTGACCGCAGCACTGCCGAAAGACTATTGCGCAGACCAGACGTATCCACTTCTGGTATTTCTCAATGGAGCCGATGGGGGGCAAGGAAGCGATGTGAAGACTCCCCAAAAAATCGCCGGCGGGGGAGCCTACATCTGCGTGAACATGCCTCTCTTCAAAAACGCGATAGACCAAAGCGAGGGCAAAGGTGGTATCATGATCTCGATGAAGGATTATACCATCCTTAGTTCCACTTTCCGCGCCATGCTCGAGGCATTAGACAGGCACATCCCGAACATCCGCCGCGAGGGTAGTGTGCTGGGCGGATTCTCGAACGGCGCACATGCCACGGGTGTTCTTCTTGCGCATGCGGACGAATGTATTCTCTCCCGATTCGACCATTTTTACTTCATCGACGGGGGATTCGGTCCACTTGCCGCCAACTGCATGCAGATGAAAGCCCTCGCATCCAAACGCTTCCTTCTGCTGCATGGAGATGCTCTGGCCGAGGACGGTGCGAGTCGTACATTTTCTGATCTCGCCGTAGTACTGGAAAAGTCCGGACGTCGCTCCGAGCGCGACGTGATCACCCTGCCGATGCGCGGTTACGGGCACCAAAATCCAACAGAGTATCTGGAAATCATCGGTCGCTGGCTGGCCGGCGAAGATATCCGGTCCATTGAACTCCCCGTCAAACAGGAACCGCTTAAGAACGCAAACTAGGGGTCAGGGTTCATTTTCTTTCAATTTTCTGCGAAAAGGAAAGGGGGCCTGTGAAAGGGCGGTTCCACATATTCACATATTTTTCATGGACCGCCTCACGGCGATGCTCGACTCCGGCATCCATTGTCGAGGTGGTATCACACCAGTCCGCCAAGAAAAATGGGTTCCTCCCTGCTCCCAGCGGGATAAGCCGGTGTAGCCATCACCCCCCACGCTGGCAGATACGCCGCTTCGCGGCTGAAAAATGGGTCATGCGGGACGATGACCCTCCCAGATTCACGGTTCGCGCTGCCGCGCGGTGAGAGTGGGGCACGGTCGTCTCGACCGTGAAAGACACTGGCGTGGCAACCTCAGCGACGAGCGAAGGCCCGCCCACCAAAAAATGATTTTGCCAAATTTTCCCACTTTGTCGCCCGACCGCCAGACGAGTGCGGCCCAGTAAAATGCGTGCGCATCCCATT
>CAXNGJ010000068.1:0-6110 GCA_964201895.1 Terrimicrobiaceae bacterium | reverse complement strand
AAAGATGGCCTCCTCCTGCATGTAGATCGGTGACAGTGTTTGATCGTAGTCGTAAACAATCGCAATCGTATTCTGCGGAACGCTCATAATTTCTGGATGCTTCAAACAGATAGCCGAGGAGTTGGCGATGCGAAAGGCCTGGACTACTTCGCCAGTCCGAACGCCGCGTGGGCAAGTTTGGCTGCGTTCTCGATCTGGGCCTCGTCGATGATGACGGCGATTTTGATTTCGGAGGTGGAAATCATTTGGATGTTCATTCCGCCATTGCCGAGGCACTCAAAGAGTGTGGCGGCGACACCCGAGTGGGATCGCATGCCGATTCCGACGACACTGAGCTTGGCGATGCCGCTTTTTTTGATCACCTCGCCGGCGCCGACATCCTTGGCCACACGATCAATAACTGGTCCGAGCTTTTCGAGTTCATCGGCGCCCATGGTGAAGGAAATGTCGGTCGTTCCACTTACGGAGACATTTTGGACGATGACATCGATGATCACATTCGCCTCGGAGAGGGCGGTAAAAATGCGGGAGGCTGTGCCGGGTTTGTCGGGCACTTGGGTGATGGTGACCTTGGCTTGTTTGCGTTCGAGGCTGATGCCGCGCACGACGACATTTTCGAGTCCGATGGATTCTTCTTTCACGATGGTTCCCCTATTGTTGTTGAAACTGCTGCGCACCTCGAAGGGCACTTTGAATTTTTTGGCGAATTCGACCGAGCGGGATTGCATGACCTTGGATCCGCTGCTGGCCATTTCGAGAAGCTCGTCGTAAGCGATCACATCGATCTTCTTGGCATCCGGCACCACCCGCGGGTCGCAGGTGTAAACGCCATCGACATCCGTGTAGATCTCACACATATCGGCTTTGAGGGCTGCCGCGATGGCGATAGCAGTGAGGTCGGAGCCGCCGCGTCCGAGCGTGGTGATCTGCCCCTCAAGCGTCTGGCCTTGGAATCCGGCGACGATGCAGACATTGCCCTCGTTAAGAAATTTTCTGACCTGCCGGGGTGCGATGTTGGCGATTTTCGCCTTTGTGTGGACACCGCTTGTGATGATTCCTGCCTGGGCGCCGGTGAGCGAGACCGCCTTGCCCCCAAGAGCATTGATCGCCATCGCGGTGAGGGCGATTGTGGTTTGCTCGCCGGTGGCGAGGAGAACATCCATTTCCCGTTCGGCGGGTGAGGGAGAGACTTCCTTGGCGAGTTTGATAAGGCCATCGGTGACTCCCGACATGGCTGAAACCACGACAACGACCGAGTTGCCGGCCTGCTGGGTCGCCAGAACGCGCCTTGCGACATTTTGAATCCGCTCAGGATTCCCGACCGAAGTGCCGCCGTATTTTTGAACAATCAGTGCCATGGTGAAAAATCAGCTTTGATCAAGAACCGCACGCACTGCGGCGAGGTTGGCATCCGCCTCGGCCGGGGTGAATCCGCCGAACTTCACGGGGGTCTCGGTATCCTTCAGCCCGTGACCGGTAACGGTGAGAACGACCTTGGCTCCTGGGCGCAAGGCGGAAGCGAAAGGACATCCACTGCAACGCGCATTCGAGTGGCATTTCAACAATCCAGCCACGCTGGCGGCGCTGGCGGGTTCGACGAAGACGCCTTCATTCGCAGCCAGCCAGGCTTGCGCGGCGAGGATTTCCTCATCCGTCACGATATCGGTGCAACCGCCGGATTCGCTCACGGCATTGTTCGCTCCCTGCCAACTCGCAGGGTTGCCGATGCGAATGGCCGTGGCGATGGTGTCAGGCTTCTCAATGGGCTGGTTGTAAAAAATCGGGGCCGAGCCAGCGGCTTGGAAGCCGACCATTTTTGGCAGGCGCGTCGAGCGTCCGGCCGCATGAAATTCGCGATAGCCCTGCCAATAAGCAGTGATGTTGCCGGCATTTCCGACCGGGAGAATATGGATATCCGGTGCATCGCCGAGATCCTCGATAATTTCAAACGACGCAGTCTTCTGACCTTCTATGCGATGCGGGTTGATCGAATTCACGATCGCCACGCCGTCGATGCCGCCGAACTCCCGCACGATGCGCAGGGCGTCGTCGAAATTTCCACGGATCGCCACAACCTTGGCACCATAAACGAACGCCTGCGCCAGCTTGCCGATGGCGATTTTACCGGCAGGTAAAATCACAGCGCACTGGATTCCTGCACGGGCGGCGTAGGCTGCTGCAGCGGCGCTGGTATTTCCTGTGGAGGCGCATATGACCGTCTTGGCCCCGTCCTCCACCGCTTTGGAAATGGCAACCGTCATGCCACGATCCTTGAAGGATCCCGTAGGATTGAGTCCCTCGAACTTTAAATAAACCTCCGCACCGGCTTTTTCGCTGAGGCGTGGCGAATGGATGAGCGGCGTCGAGCCCTCGCTGAGCGAGATCACCGGCGTGGAATCGCTCACGGGCAGAAACTGCCGGTAGCGATGGATCACACCTTTGTCATTGAGCGGCTCGTTCACGAGAAGGCCTCCATATGAAGAAGGAGAGGCGTTCCTTTCACACAAGGAAGGGATGCCAACTCGTTAGCGGTTTTTTTCATCGATCCGTAGGGGGCGTCGTGGAGAGTGAGAATGAGAGGCACGTAGCCGTCAACCAAGCCTTCCGGCTGGATCACCGAGAGGATGCCGATGTCCGCTTTGGCCAAGGTGCCGGCGATTTGCGCCAGCACACCCGGGCGGTCTTCCACGCCGAGACGCAGGTAATATTTTGAAATTGTATCGTCCACCGGCTTACAGCGCCCGTAGAGATCATGAGAGGTGAAGCCGAGACAGCGACGAGGGGACTGCATGAAAGCCGCCGCCTCCGCGAGGTCGCCAAGGACGGAACTGGATGTCGGGTCCTGCCCCGCCCCGCGCCCGTAGAAAAGAGCATCTCCGACCACATCACCTTTGACGGCGACGGCATTGAAGACGCCATTCACCGAAGCCAGAACATGGGTTTTTGGAATGAGCGTTGGAACAACTCGCACCTCGATAAAGGCGTTTTCATCGGCCTTGATGGATGCGAGCAACTTGATGCGATAGCCAAGTTCGTTGGCAAATTGAATGTCGGCAGCGGTGACTTTTTCGATGCCCTCGACGAGCACATCCTTCGGATCGATCCAGAATCCATAGGCCAGCGAGGCAAGGATGATCGCCTTGTGCGCAGCGTCCCATCCATTCACATCCAGCGCAGGATCCGCCTCCGCATAGCCCAGTTTCTGGGCCTCCGCGAGGACCGGAGCGAAATCCAAGCCCTCATCCGTCATACGGCTCAAAATGTAGTTGCTCGTGCCATTCAAGATTCCATGAATCGCCTCGAAACGATTTCCCACAAAAGCCTCGCGCACGGATTTGATGATGGGAATTCCGCCTGCCACGGCCGCCTCATAGAAGACGGGTACACGTTTTTCTGCGGCGAGTTGGAAAATCTCATGCCCGTGCTCGGCAAGGAGCGCCTTGTTTCCGGTGATGACGATCTTGCCAGCGGCGATGGCTTTTTTCACGAAGGCCAGAGGAATATCGATACCGCCCATGAGCTCCACCACGACATGAATCGAAGGATCGGCCAGCAACTCGTCCGGCGAGTCTGTGAAAAGCTCCGCAGGTGCCTGTACATCGCGCGTCTTCGAGAGATCGCGCACAGCAATCTTGCGCACCTCGAACTGAACACCAATCCGCTGCTCCAAAAGGGCGGCATTACGGAGGAGGTTTTTATAAACCCCGGATCCAACCGTTCCAAACCCTGCCAATCCTATGCCAATTCTTTGAGTCATCGAGAGCGGGGAATATCAGCGTCCCCGCATTGGACTGTAAAGACAGAACACGCCACCTAGCCTTGACCTGCGCACAAGAATTGAAAGAGGCTCGGGCTGTGAAATCCGCGCTTGCCACCCTGAGCTGCCTTCTTTCGGTTGCGCTGCTTGCCTCGGCGCAGAATCAAACACCGCAGGACGTCGCAGGTCCATTGTTGCCGCGCGAGACGCTCACCGGCGAGTGGTTTGGCCAAGGCGCCACGATGTCAGATCGCGGCGTGGAAGTTTTTGCCAACTACACGGCGGAAGTCTGGGGCAACACGGTGGGAGGGCTTCACACGGGATCGGTTTATACCGGGTTGCTGGATTTTGGGTCCGAGCTGGATTTAGAAAAGCTCATCGGCTGGCACGGGGCGAGAGCCAGCACGACATGGCTCTGGCTGAGCGGGCGGGATGCGAGCCAGGATCTGGTGGGAAACTTTCTGACGATTTCAAACATTGCCGGATTTAACACGCTCCGGTGTGCGGAGCTTTGGCTGGAACAGGAACTTCTGGATAAACAGATTTCCCTCCGCTTTGGACAAATCACAGCCGACTCGGAGTTTCTTGTCTCCGATTATGGCGGTCTTTTTATCAACGCGGAATTCGGTTGGTGTGCACTGGTGGGTTCCAACATGCCGAACGGTGGCGCGGCATTTCCAGTCGGCGCGCCGGGGCTGAGGCTCGCCTACTCGCCGAAAGCATCCTTCACTTTTCTCTCGGGGGCTTACCAGGGAAATGTCTTTGCGCAGGATGTGAACCGCCACGGATTCCGCTGGAGGTTGGATGCCCAAAACGGATTCACCTGGATGAACGAAGCCCAATTTTACTGGGGCAATGTCGATACCTCTCGATGGCTGCCTGGTTTTTTGAAGCTGGGGGCTTGGCTTCAAAGCGGGCAATATGCCGATGCGCTGGCCGACTCCACCTCGTCCGGCAATTCGGGCTATTATCTGGTGCTCGATCAAATGCTGTTCCGTGAGAATGCGGAGGGCGACCCCAAGAGCGACGAGGGACTCGGTTTTTTCGGCCGAACGGGATTCACTCCGCCCGACAGGAACGCGGTGGATTTTTTCTTTGATATGGGATTCACCTACAAAGGCCTGCTGCCCGGCCGCAGCGATGATTCCATCGGACTGGCCTATGGCTTTGCCGCATTGAGCCCCGATGCCCGCGAGGATATCGGAGCGGCTGGCGGGGACGGCGCTGTGTCCGAGATGGTCCTTGAAGCCACCTACCAATGCGTGGTTGCTCCGTGGTGCATCCTTCAACCGGATGCCCAGCTCATTGTGAATCCGGGCGGTGACGATGCGGCACCAAATGCCTTCGTGATTGGAGCCCGTCTGGCTATTGTTTTTTAAAAACCATGATTCGAAACGTGCTTCTCGATTGGTCCGGCACACTGGCCGACGATCTCGCCGCCGTGCTTGAGGCGACGAACCTGATCTTTGCCGAATATGGAAGGGATCCGCTCACGCTGGAAGAATTCCGCGAGCAATTCCGCCTGCCGTTCTCAGGATTCTATGCAGACCTCCTGCCAGACGCCACGGCCGAGGGTTTGGAGGCGCTTTACGAGCGGTTTTTCTTGGGCTTGAACGACAGGATCGAGCTTCTGCCGGGGGCGCTGGATTTTCTCAGATTCTGCCGTGCCACGGGCCGAAGGACGTTTTTGCTGAGCACGATCAAAACCTCGCATTTCAAAATCCAGGCCGGTCGGCTTGGCGTCGAACATTATTTCGAGATCGCCTACACCGAGATCATGGACAAGCGCGAAAAGATCCGCGAAATCCTCGACATCCACTCGCTGGATCCGAAGGAGACGATGTTCGTCGGCGACATGGTGCATGATATCGAAACCGCCCGCCACGGAGGCGTGCTGGATGTCGCTGTGCTCTCAGGGTTCGACCGCATCGAAAAGCTCATCCCGGCACGCCCGACGATCATCGCCCGCGACATCGCGGCCGTACAGCGGTTGCTGTAGGATTGAAAGGATAAGAATGAAGCAGAACGTTGACCAAGAAATGAGCAAAACCAGAAGCCATGCAGCGGGGATCGTATGGTCCTGTGACCGTCACAAAGCTGCGTTTTTGCCATGAGCGAAATTCTTATCGATTCGCTGCGGGTCAAAACTTGGATCGGCGTACCTGATGCAGAGCGGATAGAGGCTCAGGAAATCGAAATTGATCTCCGCATCCGGCAAATGAGGAATTTTGCGGAAATGCAAGACGACATCAGCCTCACGGTGGACTATGCCGCCGTCTGCCAGCGCGTCTCCGAGCTTGCCCGAGAGCGCCCGAGACGCCTCATCGAGTCACTCGCCCAGGAAATTGGCGAC
>CAXNGJ010000067.1:0-6131 GCA_964201895.1 Terrimicrobiaceae bacterium | reverse complement strand
AATCCAATCCCCTGGCTGAAGCTTGGCAAAATCGTGGATCATCCGCCAGGCCGTGGCAGGGTTCACCGCAAGCATCGCCGCCTGCAAGGGATCAAGACCCTCTGGCAAGGCGACCAACGACTCCGCAGACACCACCATTTGCTCAGCCCAAGTCCCGAACGCCAGCGGTAGCACGGTCTGCCCAACAGCGAACCCGCGAGCCGAAGCACCGACGCGCTCGACCACACCCACGCCCTCATTGCCAATCGTGCAGGGAAGCGACGGCAATTCACCATAGGTCCCCTCAATCACATTCAAATCCGCCGGATTGATCGGCACGGCAAGCATCCGCACAAGAACTTCATCGGCGCCTGGCTCAAGCGCAGGAGTATTTTCAACGCTCAATGCAGGCGGCTTGGCTCCGAAGGCAGCGAGACGACAGGCGCGTGTCACTGACGTCAATTGCCACTGATCCCCTCCGCTCGATTGCTTAATATTGATCTGCTTGTCCATAGCTCGAGGCCCCACCCTATCTCCGCAGTTCCCTCCTTCAAACAATACTCGACTCAGATCAGACCATCGCAAACCGAAGCCAAGCGCCTACCTTCACACATCCTGAGCCGCGGGGAAACCGGATGAGCCCGCCCTGGTTGGATGTCCAAGCGCTAAACATTTGAACCACGAATTTTCCGAATAAACACGAATCATACCGACAAGGAGATTCTCCGGCAAAGCCACTCCCCATTCGTGAAAATTCGCGCCTGATTCTTGTGCGGCTTTGCGGTGCTCCTCAAACTGCTTCATCGCTTGCGCGTAGGGCACGGGCGGCTCCTCATGGTAAGTTTGATCTCCATTTTTTCAACCTCTCAAGCGCCGCTTCCTCGCCGTAGGTTTTTATTCTGGGGCTACCAGCCTGACCTTGGGGAAATAAGTGCGATACCGCACCGGATCACGCGTGACCAGAACGAGCCCCTCGGCCTCTGCATGGGCGCCAATGTAGAAGTCAGGCAAAGGGGATGTCTTAACGCCACCACTTCGGCGGTATTTGAGGAACGCTGCCGCCGCCAGCCAACCGGCGGAGTAAGGTAGCGGCAGGCGCTTGAAAACTTCAGGGGCGAGCCAACGATCCAATTCCCTCGCTGAGGAAAATGCGGGGGCAAGTTCCGCATAGATGATAGGGTTGATGCATATCGGCCCCTGAAGCGCCACGGACCGAATTTGATTTTCCGACCATTCAAGCCAGACTGGATCGGCAGTGGCTATGTCCAACAACACATTTGTATCCAGCAGGGTCATTCTTCACCACGGGTTAGGTTCATGATCGCCTGAGTTTGTGCATCCGGAACAGCCGCGCCCTTTGCATTCAACAACCAATTTTCCAAGGCAGGCGTCGATACGCGCCGTTGTAAAAAACCCTCCAGCCAATGAGCCAATTGGTCAACTTGGGGAACTGGCAATTTTTCGATTGCAGCTTCGATTTCGGCAACGGAACTCATGATGCCATAAAGAATGCCTCCGCCACCGCATCGTCAAGGGAAACCTCCGGAATTCACTCAGAATCGGGCGCTCAATACAAACCGTGAGCTCTCCTGCGAACTCCCATCCAAAGCAAAATGAGAGGACAGTGGCCTGGCCACCAGTTTCCCGATCACATCTTGAACTCGGGTAGATTCTCGGCTGGCCTAGGCCTCTCGAGGAGGCGAAATTCCTTAATGATCTCTTCGAATTCTGTAAGGGCTTTTTCATAGCCCATCAATTCCGGCTCTTGCTGCGACACCGTAAAAACTGGAAGCTCAAAAAAATGGGATGAGTTCATTTCCATACTCCTCATGGTAAGTTTGCTCTCCATTTTTTCAACCTCTCAAGCGCCGCTTCCCCACCATAGCGTTTCACAAGACCAGCGAAAGCCTCCTCATCCGGATCGAGCCGATGCCTTTTCACGAGTTGAAAAATATCGCCCCAATCCTTCTCCGGGTCGGAACGCTGAGGGCTTGAGGCGGCATCAGGAACTCTCAGCGATGACGCTACGGCAACTCCGCCAAACCCAATGCGTCAGAATGCCGAGCCCATTCTCGCTCTTGCTGAATTCAAACGCTTGATTAGCGTGATTAAAAATCAAGAATTAATGCCCGACCCCTTTGAGAAGGTGGGAGGCTCAGCTCTGATGGAGCGGAAGGGAGGAACCAACCTTGCTCGTTGGCGACTTCGTTGAATATGCGGAGTTCTTCTTGGTAATGGGTATGGCCACCTTGAATGCGGCTAACTGCTTCAAGGCGTCCACGGAGCGTTTCAACACATGCTTCGAGCGGGATTCGCTCAGGGTTTGCGTGGTCCACATGGAATGACATTAAGGTTGTTGGTTGGGTTGTTTCAAGTGGGAATCTCTGCAAGACGCAAGGGCAAATGTGAGGAGGAAGAGATTCAGATGCTGCATTCCTGCAGGAGCACATGGGCTGGGATTCCCAGGCTGCGGTGAAGCGCGCGGATAGCGCCTTGCGTCTGCCGCAAGGCGATGAAGACGATGCTCCTGTTGTCGTGTCATTTTGACATTTCCTGAAGAGGTATTCTTCTGAGTGGGGAGTTCGCCGCCTGCTGGCCAGAGTCCTGTTTTTCAGGCTTCCCAGATGCAACGGCGGATTCCTTTTTTGTTTCTTGGCGCTCGCGGACGGCGCGTTCGCGCCTGAGGCTTGGGTCGGCAACGGCGTGCCAACCCTACCATGCAATCGCACTGACGGGCTTCATGTGCGGGCCTGTTTTTCTTCGCGCTGCAGCGGCTCTGCGTGAGGTTGGGGTTCATGGTCCTTTTTTAATTTGCAGTTCCTTCTTGGCGGGTGTGGTCCAGATGTCGCGGTAGTTGCCAACGCTTGGCGAGATGATGGCGATGGCTTGCGGCGGCGGGGTATCGCTCTCGAAGAATTCGGTGTTGATGGCGCCATCGGGCCAGCGGGCGCGGAAACGCTGGGTGCGGGCTCCATTTGAGGGCCAGGTGTAGTGCGAGGCATACTGGGAGAATGAAGGCGTGAGCTCGATGGTGACGGGAGCCACACCAAGAACATTGCCGTTCCAATCCACCAGTGCGCCTGGTGGCGCGGTCTGGATTTGGATTTCCTGTGGCACGGGCTGTGCGCGCTTGACCTCTGGCTCGGGCTTCTGAATGGCGGTGCAGGCGCTGAGGAGCAGGGTGAGAAAGAGCGGGGCGATAGCGTTCATGGATATGGCGAGGGGCGCGGCGTGGAGGCCGGTGGGGCGTCGTCAACGCAAGCGGGAAACAAGGGAAGGTGCATTTGTAAGTCCACTGGGGGTGGTTCCTCTGGCACATACGGCTCGATGAAGCGGAGCATCCTCGGAGCGTTTTCCGGGTTATCAAACAGTGAGATTTCCAAGCCTGCGCGAGTCACATGGGTGCGACCAATCCAGATGCCCATGGGAGCCACTACGATACCGATGGTGGTGGATTGTTCGGCATCTCGAAAGTAGGTTTGGAGGAGCTTTTTCAGCTTGGAATGGCGAATAAAACACACGCCGGCCGACTCGACAATGGCCTCGCAGCCAGCATCAATATTTCCGCATGCGAGGGTGACAAAGCCGCCCGATGCCTCAATACGCAAAAGCGGATGCGGGGCTCCGCAAGCTTTGAGCAGTTTTATCAACGAAACGCGCGGCACGAGGAATTTCATGATTAATCGAACAGGATGTGGGTATTCATCTGGCTGGGTGGATACCAGACTATGCCGTGCTCGGTTTTAAGAATCCTGCGCATGTGGCCCCAAACATCGTGGCAACGGCCCATGCCGACGATTGGTGACTCTTTTTCGGCCCGGCGCTCGACTTCCCGCATGATGGGCTTGATGTCGGGGTCGTCCTCGATGGGGTCATGGAGTGCGCCTTGCGGGTCGTTCAAGCACTGGTAGGTGCGGGCTTTTTTGATCCGGCGAAGCAACTCGCGATCCCGAATCGGTTTTCCATAGGCGTTAGTCTCCATAGCTCAAAACAAAAACTCGCTCTGCCGCGCAAAGCGGTTTGGGAATTGAGTCTGCGGGCGAAAGCAGCGCGTGGCTGCTTGGATGGCGAATAGGATTTTGGTGATCATTTCGAGGGAGACACTATCAACCCCGGTCGGACATCCGCTGGGGGATCTGAAATTTTTAAAGTGCGAGGAATCCCTTTCTCCTAACCACCCGGATGTTCTGCTTTTGATTCGACCCTCACGCTTGCCTCTCAGAGACTGAACGGCGAAGAAGAATACCTGTGCTTGCCTACTATATTCACGATCTCAGCCCGTTTTTGATTCAGTTCAGCGAGACTATGGGGCTTCGCTGGTATGGGCTTGCTTATGTGCTGGCGTTTGCCTCCGCATATGGAATTTGCCTGCACCTCGCGCGGCGTGGATACAGCGATATTCCAGCGCGGGATATCGGGGACTTCATCACTGGCACGGCGCTGTTCGGCGTCATTCTGGGTGGGCGGCTGGGGTATATGCTCTTTTACGACTGGCAAACCTTCACGAGCAACCCGCTGGTTTTTTTCAAATTCTGGGACGGCGGCATGTCGAGCCACGGGGGGATTCTAGGCATCGTGGTTTTTACTTGGATTTATTCGCGGCGGAAAAAAATTTCCTGGTTGAACATCGGGGACAACACGGTGGTGGCGGCGCCTGTGGGGCTCTTCCTCGGGCGGTGTGCGAATTTCATCAATGGCGAACTCTACGGGCGGGCGACCTCGGTGCCATGGGCGGTTCAGTTTCCCAAGGAACTCTACGATGCCCCGCCGGAGACGGCGCGCGAGGTCTTGCTTGAGGCGTCGCAGATCGATCCCGCTTTCACCAACATCCCCGCCGTGGTTGAGAACGCTGGGGCATCGCCGGAGTTGCACACTCTTCTGGGCAAGGTTCTCACGCCGCGACATCCCTCGCAGATTTACGAGGCCTTGCTGGAAGGTGTGGTGCTGTTCGCGATTCTTTGGATTTTGCGGACACGCTTCCGCCTTCCTGACGGAATTCTGACGGGTGTGTTTTTCATCTCCTACGCGCTCTTGCGGATTGCGGGCGAGTTTTTCCGGGAACCCGATGCTCCGCTCACACTCATGCTGACGCGTGGACAATTTCTTTCCCTTTTCCTCATTTTGATCGGCGTGGCATTCCTTGTTGCCGCAAGAATCCGGCCGACTTGGGCGCCGAAATTCCGCGTATGAAAAAAACCTCCCTTTTCGGACTGCCTATTCTGGTCATCCTTGTAGTAGCCATGTCACAAATTCCGGCATTCCAATCGAGGCCCAGTCCTGCGGCCACTTTTGATGAGGCTCTGGCAAAGTTTGAAAATTTTCGCCAGGTGGATTTATTGCACCCACTCCGCCCCGAGGGTGCCAGTCGACTTTTCCACCATGGACATAAAACCGAGCGCGTCTTTGTGCTTTTGCATGGTCTCACAAACTGCCCGGAGCAATTTGTGCCGCTTGCAAAAATCCTTCACGCAAAAGGTGCGAATGTGGTGCTCCCTCGTGCGCGCCTCGCGGGTTTTGCAGATCGGCTCAATAATGACCAGGGCCACCAAACCGCGCAGGATCTGATCGACCAGGCAGCCGTGGGACTCGATATCGCAGACGGTCTCGGCGACCGCATCACACTCATCGGCCTCTCAGGCAGCGCCGTGGCGGCGGGTTGGATGGCTCAAAACAGGGAGCGCATCGACGATGTCATGCTCATCGCGCCGTTCTTCGGCATGTATGGTGTGCAGCCATCGGTCATCGATGCCACGGCCGCGACTCTTTCGAAGTTGCCGAATTTCTACCAGTGGTGGGATTCCTCGAAGAAAGACAATCTACCAGGCCCTCTCTACGCCTACCCTCGTTTTGGCACGCACTGCATGGCGGACACGATCCAGCTCTCGCGGGATGTGCGGGCAAATCTCGACTCGCGCCCACTTTTCGCCAAGAGGCTCATTTTTTTAACAACGGCCAGCGACCGGGGAGCCAACAACCAGCTGACAAACGAAATCGCATCGCAACTTAAAGCCCGCGAAGGCGAGAGGGTCATCACCTACGAATTTCCGGAATCCCTCGGCATCCCGCATGACATGATCGACCCCGCGCAGCCAGGCGCAAACACGGATCTCAGCTATTCTAAAATTCTCGAACTCGTCGAAATGTAGCCCGGC
>CAXNGJ010000066.1:0-6257 GCA_964201895.1 Terrimicrobiaceae bacterium | reverse complement strand
TACTCGGAATATATCGATAACGACGTTCGCCTGCGTGTGCGGCTCACGCCCAAGGCCACAAAGGCCTACTCGGCGTTCCGTGTGGGCCTTTAAGCAACCCTCAAGCAACTACCAGGCTTAAAGACAACCGGTCTCGAATCCGGCCTTTTCAAAATTTTCAAGTGCCTCGCCAGCCAGAAAAAGGGATCCGGTCACCAGGACGGGAAGTGAGGTATCCAACGCCGCCTTGATCGCACTTGGCAGATCGGGAAAATGCCGCGAAGGCAAAGAGGTCAAGGTCTTCAAAACGCCGGGATCTTCGGATCTCTCGTTGCGAACGGGAACGAAAAGAAATTCGTGTCCGATTTTTTCGAGAATATGGAGCATAGCTGCATATTCCTTATCGCGGAGGGCGCCAAACACGATGAGCGCCTTCTGAGTTCCGAAAACCTCATGCCAAGTGGATCGAAGCGCCTCGACAGAGTGTGCGTTGTGGGCGCCATCAACGATGATCCGCTCCCCCACCCTTTGAAAGCGTGCCGGCCATTTTACAGTGCCGAGGCCCCGCGCGATGGCCTCTGGCGGGCAACTCAGCCCTGAGGCGTTGAGGGCGGCAATGGCAACTGCCGCATTCCAGAGCTGGTGGGTTCCAGGCAATGCGACAGGGATATCCGTTGGAGCGTCGATGAAACGGATTGCGGTCGCGGTCTCGAGGGCCTTGACCGTCAAAACCTCTGCAGCCGATGCCTGCTGTGGCGACGAAATAACGGGAGCCCCTGATTTGATGATACCCGCCTTTTCGGCCGCGATTTTTGCAAGGCTATCCCCAAGCCACGCCATGTGATCCATGGCAATCGGAGTGATGACTGAAACGAGCGGCGCAACCACATTTGTCGAGTCCAGGCGCCCACCCATACCGGTCTCCAGGACCACGACATCACAACCGGCGCGCTCGAAGTGATCGAAGGCCAGCGCGGTGCTCAACTCGAAGAATGTCGGCTTGTGATCCCATGTCTCTGAGGCTTTGCGCAAGCGGCTGAGTCCATCAGCTGCTTCCTGCTCGGAAATCTTCACACCATCCACTCGGATGCGTTCGCGGAAATCGACAAGGTGTGGCGATGTGTAGAGACCCGTTCGATGGCCTGCCGCACGCAGGCACGAATCCAGCATGGCGCAGGCAGAGCCCTTGCCATTGGTTCCGGCGACATGAAGAAAACGCAAGCGCTGATGCGGATTCCCGATGGCTCCGAGGAGACGATGAGTATTGTCGAGGCCGAGCTTGATTCCAGTGAACTGGGTATCGTTCAGCCAATCCAGCGCTTCTTGGAAATTCACTTCGTGCCGAGGTAGGCGAGCAAATCTCCGAGTATTTCGCGCATTTTCTGGCGTGGCACGATGAGATCGACCAGTCCATGCTTCTCAAGAAACTCGGCAGTTTGAAAATCCGGTGGAAGTGTCTGGTGCGTGGTCTCGCGAATGACCCGGGGACCGGCAAATCCAATCATCGCTTTCGGCTCGGCGATGATGACATCACCCAGAGAAGCGTAACTGGCCATGACGCCGGCCGTGGTGGGATTTGTGAGAACCGTAATGTATGGCAACTTCGCCTCAGCATGTAGTGCAAGGGCGCCGCTGGTCTTGGCCATTTGCATGAGACTCAACATTCCCTCATACATCCGGGCGCCGCCAGAGGCGCAAACCAGGATGACGGGGAGCTTGTTCTTCGTAGAAAATTCAATGATGCGTGTGATCTTTTCTCCCACGACCGATCCCATGGTGGCGGCAAGGAAGTTGAAATCCATCACACCCAGGCCCACAAGGCGTCCGTTGATTTTCCCGGCCCCAGTGGTGACTGCGTCAACAAGTCCAGTCTTCTGCTTGTAACTCTGAAGGCGGTCGGCGTAAGTCGTCACACCTTTGAACCCGAGTGGATCAACCGAGGCCATTGAGGCATCGTGTTCTTCAAAAGACTCCGGATCGAGCAGGCTCACGATGCGTTCGCGGGAGCCGAGGTTGAAATGGTGATCGCACTTGGGGCAGACCTGCAGATTCTCGGAGAGAGCGAGGTTGTGGATGACTTCGCCGCAGGACGGGCACTTGGTCCAGAGACCGGAGGGCATCTCACGGGTTTTGCTGCCAAGAGCTCGGAGGATAGGTTTTTTAAAAATGGCCATGGTGTGAATTGCTTTCTAACCGCGCGCCAAAGTGAGTGCGCGAACGGACTCTGCTCCCTGCTCCAGAAGAATGGCCGCACAGGCATCGAGAGTCGATCCAGTTGTCAGCACATCATCAATCAGAAGCAGGTTTTGATCTGTCACATCGGCATTCTTGCGCAGTGAAAAAGCATTCCGCAAGTTTTGCCTTCGCTCGGCACGGTCGAGCGCTGTCTGTGTGCCAGTGTAGCGACCGCGCACGAGAACATCCCGCACGGGAAGACCAGAGGCGAGGGAAAACTGTCTGGCAAGCAGATCGGCTTGATTGAATTCGCGTTCTCGGAGGCGTTTTGAGTGCAGCGGCACCGGCACTATGCCATCGAAATCCTGCCCCGAGAGGCGCGAGTCTTCGAGTCCTTGATCCAGAATCCTGCCAAGAATTTTCACAATCCAAATTTCACGATGGTATTTCAGGCGGTGGATCAATTCGCGAATGACGCGGCGGCTGCGCACAACGGATACCGCGCATTCGAAGTGAAACGCTGCCCCTCGGCAGTTTGGGCACTCGAACTCAGCGGTGATCCCCTCGAATGGTTGCGAGCAAATCTGGCAGCGTGGAATCTGGATGAATTCGATGGTGGCCGCGCACGCCGGGCAGAAATCCTGCCCGGATTCGACCTTCACCGCGCAACCGGCGCAATGCGGAGGAAAGAAAAGAGAGAAGAGCGTTTCAAGAAATGCGTGAGACACGGCGAAGGTAAACCCAAACAAACACGCAGGTCGCAAGAAGAACGAAAGCCGGAAGGAGGCCGGTTGGCACGGCCCCACTCACAACATTGGGACCAACCCATGGCAGGAGAGTGTCTGTCGGCTTGGGGCGGAATTGTGCAACAAGCTGGAGCGATTGCTGGCCAAAGATCCATCCGGCATGGAGTCCAATCGGGATAAAGAGCGAACGCGTCTGAATCGTTGCGTAAGCGAGGAGAATCCCGGCAATCAAGAGGGAAAGAAAGCCCCAACCCAATAGGGGCCATGGTGGCGCGCTGGAAAACGCGAGAGGCAACTGCTCGAAACCACTCAACCACCCAACCGGCACCTCGAGAGCCTGACGCGAGGTGCGCATGAAGTGAACCACGGAAAACAAGACGGCCGATAAAAGAGCAGCCGCATAGCGCGGCATCACTGCAACAGCGAGTCCGAGCAGCACACCCCGGAAAAGGAATTCTTCAATAGTGGATACCACAACCGCTGTGCCACCAATGCGAAGGAATCCAGCCGAATCGAAATTGGGCTTGAGTGAAAAAACGCCTGAGAGAATGTAGCCCGCACCAAGCAGGATGACTGGAACCAATGCCAGCAGGAAGCCAGATATGAGATCACGTCGCCATTGAAGGTTGGGCTTCAGGGCAAGGTCGGAGAACCGCCGGATTCCCATGCCTCGAAAGGCCGGCCAGAGAAGAATGATGGCGGAAATCTGAACGCTCCGGCTGAAGTAGCGGTGGAATGGAAACCCCTGTACAATGGGAAGGACGCCTATCTCGGCAAGCCATGTGCCAACCCAGTAAAGCGGCGGCGAGAGAAGGCATGCGAGCAGCACCACCCCTCCAAAGTAGGCAAAGAGGCGCAAGAGAGTTTGAAGACCGGCCGGTTTGGAATTCACGACATGATTTTTATGAGTTAAACACACCTCCTATGCGAGATGTTTGGAATACGCAGGCACTGGTCGAGAGCGATAAAATGCATCTTTGGCATCCCTTCACACCAATGCGGGATTGGTGCGCAGAGGACAACTCGCCACTTGTCCTGGTTCGAGGCCAGGGGGCTTGGCTTGAGGACAGCGAAGGCCGGCGCTACTTGGATGGCAACTCATCGATTTGGACGAATATCCACGGCCACGCCCACCCCAAAATCAACCGCGCCATCGAAGACCAACTCAACCAGGTGGCTCATGTTTCCTTTCTTGGAACAACGAACCCGCCGGCCATTGAGCTCGCCTCGAGGCTTTCAGGCCTTTTTCCCGCGGGCACTTTGGAACGAGTTTTTCTGAGTGATAACGGCTCCACCGCTGTTGAAGCTGCCATGAAAATGGCGGTTCAGTTTTGGCAGATGGCAGGGCATACGAACCGCTCGCGCTTCATCGCATTTGAAAATGCCTACCATGGGGACACACTCGGCGCGGCAAGTCTTGGTGGAATTGGAGCGTTTCACAGGCGAGTGGCCGGGCATCAGTTCCCTGTCACTCGCATCAGCAACCCCGAAGAACTCGATGTGCTGCGCGGGTTTCACCATGGAGATGTGGCTGCTGTTGTCATCGAGCCGTTGATTCAAGGCGCGGCCGGCATGAAGACATGGCCCAAGGGAATGCTGCGATCGCTACGGAAGAAGTGCGATGAGGCCGGTGTATTTTTGATATTGGATGAAGTAATGACCGGCTTCGGGCGGACAGGGACAATGTTTGCGTGTCAGCAAGAAGGGGTGATCCCCGATTTTCTCTGTCTCGCGAAAGGCCTGACCGGCGGGTATCTGCCGCTCGCGGCGACCCTGACCACGGCGAAGGTATTTGATGCCTTTCTCGGCGATGTCGAAGAGGGAAAGACATTCTACTATGGACACAGTTACTCGGGGAACCCGCTCGGTTGCGCGGCGGCGCTGGCGAGCCTTGATGTTTTCCGCGACGAGGATGTGCTGGAAAAAATGGGGCCGAAAATTGAGCGATTAAGCGAGCTGCTTGCCGAAATCAAAAATGACCCTGGCATTTATGAAACCCGCCACTGTGGATTGATCGCCGGCATTGAAGTCCGACGGAGGAACGGTGAGGCCTTCCCATGGATGTGGCGTGTGGGAGCAAAAATCTGCCTGACTGCGAGACGGTATGGAATCCTGACCAGGCCAGTTCTCGACACAATCGTCTTCATGCCGCCGTTGTGCGTGACGGTGGAGGAGATGGCGGATGGCATTCGGGCGATCCGCACTGCCGCAAAGGAAGTACTGATGCAGGCCGATCCCTGAAGTTGATCAAGGATTGCGTCCGGATTTTTCTGCAAGAATTCCTCTGGCAACGGCCTCTGCGAGCCGTTGACGTCCGGCGGCCGTCTGAAGAATCCGGTTTTCGGAGGGATTCGAAACAAATCCCAATTCGCAGAGCACGGCCGGACGTTTGTTGTTCTTGAGAACATAAAATCCCCGCTGCTTGATCCCTCTGTTCAGGGATCCGGAGTTTCTCACGACTTCTCGTTGAATGTTGGCAGCAAGACGGGAGCTGCGTGGACTGTAAAAGAAGGTTTCCGCGCCCGATGGTTTGGACTTTTTCACCCAATTGTAGTGGATGCTCACAAAAACGACATTCCGAAGGCTGTTCGAACGCGCGACGCGTTGATCCAGAGGAATAAAATAATCCCCCGAGCGAGTTTCAACGACACGCAAGCCGGATGAGCGGAGAATGCGTGAAACCCGACGAGCTGTGTCAAGGGCAAGCTGTTTTTCAGGCGCACCTTTTGCCGACCTGGCTCCCGAGTCGTGTCCACCATGACCCGCGTCGATGACCACGGTGTTGAAATCTCCCGCAGCTTGAAGGCCACGCGGGGAACGGAAAGACTGAGTGGTCTGACAGCCTGAGAGCAGAAAAACCGCAAGCACGAAGGCGATCGAGGCCTGAAGCCCGGCGAAATGGCGGTTTGCGCGATTTGTTTCCATGAAGTCCTCCCTGCATGCCTGCGCGTGCAGGCGATAACAAGATAGAAACCGAGGCATGGTCGGCGCAATCATTTTAGTCTCGATTTCACAGACCATGCGCGGATTGTTGAAGCCATGTTGGCAAAACGAGTGATTCCATGTCTGGACGTGACCGATGGTCGCGTCGTGAAGGGGACGAAATTTCTGAACCTCCGCGATGCAGGCGATCCTGTGGAGTGTGCGAAGATGTATGACCGACAGGGAGCCGATGAACTCGTTTTTCTGGACATCACGGCATCAAGCGATGGCCGCGCCACTATGGTCTCAGTCGTCGAGCGCACAGCCGAGCAGTGCTTCATGCCACTCACAGTGGGCGGAGGCATTCGAGCTGTGGAGGATTTCCGCACGATGCTCCGAGCCGGCGCAGACAAGGTGAGTGTGAACACATCGGCT
>CAXNGJ010000065.1:0-6336 GCA_964201895.1 Terrimicrobiaceae bacterium | reverse complement strand
AATCGGCCACAATTTAGGTCTTTTCCACGATGGAACTGCTTCAGTAGAATACTACGGCGGTCACGGGACCGGTAACGGATCTTGGAGTCCCATCATGGGTGCTGGTTGGAAAGCAATAACACAATGGTCCAAAGGAGATTATCACGACGCAAATAATTTGCAAGATGATTTGGCTATTATTGCTGCAAAAACCAACTTTATTCCAGACGATTATACGTCAACACCATTACAATCTATTGCCGGCATATTTTCCCAAGTGGGCAACATGACTGCAAATGATGCTGGTGATGTTTTTACTTTTAGCGCCAAATCAGCCACAACGCGGTTCATCTGCACCCCCTTCATTACAGTAAGTGGACCTTCTCAAGGTTACGGTGCCAATTTAGATGTGAGACTTGAATTACTAGACTCAGGATTGAAAGTGCTTGCGAGTTCCGATTTTTTCAATCAAACAAATGCTTCCCTCTCCTTCGCAACGGCAATTGGTACTCAATATCGCCTTCGTGTGGTTGCAACTGGTGCTGGCAATCCCACTGCAAAATCACCCACTGGCTACACTTCATACGGGAGTTTAGGTTCCTACACAATTACGGAAGGTTTTCTCCCCCCGCCGCCAACACCCCCGCCGACCCCAACGCCAACGCCAACGCCGCCTCCAAGGGCGACACCGCCACCAAGGGCGACACCGCCTCCAAGGGCGACACCGCCGCCAACGCCAACCCCGCCTCCAAGGGCGACACCGCCTCCAAGGGCGACACCGCCTCCAAGGGCGACACCGCCGCCGCGTTCAACTCCTGCGCTGCGCTGAGTGAGTGATTAATTGCAAATAAGTGATTTTTGTTTAGCGTTTTGATGAAATCGAATCCCAATTTCTCGCGTATAAATAAAAACGATTTCTCGATTTTCACTCCAGCAATTTCATAAATGGAACTCCTCTGGCCTGAGCACCAGTTACGAAGGGGTACTTGAAATAAGCGGCGCCTCGTATCGGGGATTTTGCGAGGCGTCGTATAATGCCAGTAAGATCATTTTTGCAGATTTGTCTGGTTCATGGGCGAGGACTTGTGCCTGAGTTCCGATTTCAAATCTCTTCATATACTCTGAGGTGGACCCCAAAAATCGGAGACCAGCCTCAAAAGGAGATGGAACGAAAAGCTATGCCCCTGTAACAAACAACCAAGCCTCTGCAACCATCGCTTGTTTTAACCGGCCAGTGGTCTGAAAATCGGGGCCACCTCACCCCACCACGGCAACGAGCCATTCTTGCAGGCTGCCGTAGATGCCCATTTGCATGAGGGCGAATTCCTTGGGATCGTCGAGGTCGCGGGGGGCGCGGCTGAGATCGGCGTCGGTGAATTGGTGGATTTCGGCCAAGGCGAGGCGGGCTTGATTCAGAGCGTTGAGCCAGAGGTCGATGTGGTTGCGCGCAATGGTGAAGTGCAGTGATCCATCGGGATTGCGCTGCGCGCTGCGGAGGTCGGCAGCGACGGATTCGCGCGCGGCGAGGAAGCTGTCGTGCAGGTCCGGCTCGACGAGGGATTTCCAATCATCCAGAAGATCGCCCTCCTCGACATCTTCCGAGGGCTGAGGAAAAAGACGCGACTCGACCAAGGAGTTGCCCGACTCCACCGGCTCCCGAATCGAACAGAGTATCTCGTAAAAAGTATCTTCCACCTGATCGAAAAAAACCGAGCCGTTCGGGAGTATTTGAATTTTGATCATTTTCGGATTTTGGACAGAATAAACAGAATTTCAGAATTAACAGGGCAAAGGCATTTGTATTCAGTCCTGCCTAATTTCCCCCCTCCGTGTTCTCCGTGTCCTCTGTGGTTAAAAAATTACGGTGTCGGCGCTTTTTCGAGGGTGGCGAGGAGGAGGTGGGCGTGGAGTTGTTGGACATAGAGCTCGGCTTGTTCGCGGGAGCCGGACCACACCATGGAGCGGCCTTTGTTGTGGACTTCGAGCATGTGGCGCTCGGCTTTTTGTTTCGAAAAACCGAGGACGCGGCGGAAGATGAGCGTGACATAGCTCATGAGATTCACCGGGTCGTTGTGGACGATGACCGACCAGACGGAGTCGAGGTCCGATTTGTCTTTGGTTTCGATGTCGGGTGTTTCCAGTGAGGCCATGGGTTTTCAGGCGGCTCGGAAGATCGAGGGTTCGCAGGCGGGAACGGCATCCAGGCAGTCGTCGATAACGCTCCAAAGTTCTTCGACGCGGGCGGTGCGCATTTCGGCAAAGACGAGGCCGGCGAGGATGATGTCTTTCGGAAAGTGGAAAATGGACGCGCGGGCTGCAAAGACCGCCGCCATGTGGCCGGGAGACTCGCCCCGGTCGATGGCACGCAAAAATTTCTCCAGCCCCTGCTCGCCAGCGGGCGCATGCATGGAGGCGGCGATGAGGCGACCTGCGGCGCGGCTGCTCTTGGCGAGTGGCCCCGCGAGCTTGGCATCGAGGGAGGCATCCGCTGCGGCCATTTCGCGGAATCCCTGCTTTCCAGCCGACCAGGCGGCTCCCACAGCGGGAACCAGCACGGGAACGAAAATGGCATCCCTCCATTGTCTGCGCTGGCGTTCATTCGCCGCCTGCCCGTCAAAAGTTATGACCCCAAGAGTCGCCAGGTCGGGGGCGCAAAGGCGCACGAGGCGGAAAATTTCCGCCCTCATCTCAAGGAGTGCCTGATCACCGGCTGGCTTCATCCACGGAATCTATCACTTGGTTTGATCCGTGCAGAAAGAAAAAAAAGGGAGACAAATCGCAGCCGGGGCGGCCTCAGAGCAAAGCCCACACGGTCGCCGACGGGGCATTGCCGAAAAAATCCAGAGGCGCCGGGATTTGATGGAACTTCGTTTTCGAGGGGAGAATGGCTCTGGCGCATTCGATCAGCGCGGCCTCGTCCCACGCGGTGAAATTCGTCGAAAGCAGAATCGCCCCACCCGGCGCGCTGAGCCGGTGCGCGCACTCCAGCAGGGCGGGAAAGTTGCGCTCGAAGCGGAAGGTCTTGCCCGCGCCGCTGCGTCCGAATGTGGGCGGGTCGAGAATGATCGCATCAAATGCCTCGCCGCGTTGGATCAGGCGGCGGAGGAAGGTGGGGACATCCTCGGGAACAAAACGATGTCCTTCCGCCGGAATCCGGTTCAGCTCGAAATTCCGTCGGCCCCTTTGCAGAGAAGATTTGGAAACATCCACGCTGACCGTCTCCGCCCCAACGCTGGCTGCCGCAACGGAGAAGGCGCAGGTGTAGGCAAAGGTATTCAGCACACGCCGGGGCCTGCGTTCCTTCAAAAAAAGGCGGTTCAAGCGTTGGTCTGGAAAAAGCCCTGGCGAGTAGCTGGCGCTGAAATCTAGCTCGTAGAGAAGTCCGCTCTCGCCCACCGTTTCAAGCGGCGAGGATTGAGCGTCGCCACTGAGCAGAACCGGCGTGTCCTTCTCAACGGGATTTCTGACGAGATGCCGCACAAAGACGCGCTTGGGATGCCAGCCTGTCTGGGCAATCGAGGCGGCGAGCGTCGTTGCATCAGCACCCGGCCGCAACGAGATCAGCGCCGTGTCGCCAAAGCGCTCGATCCAAAAACCGTGGCCTGATGCGATACGAAACGCATTGGTCCCCTCTGCGAGCAAGTTGCCTGCGAGCTGCTGCGAGATCCAATTTCCCGCAGTGCTCATGTGGTCGGAACGAAGGGCGGGATGGGACAGTCCACCGTATCAGCGACAGCACGGAGCAGCTCAAACTGCGCGTCGTTGACGGCGCCATCGTGAACGACTGCGGCCGAGCACGCGGTCAGGATGGTTTTTTTAACGGAAAGCGAAGCCGTGGCGAGGTCCTCGAGGGCGCGGTCGAAATCCTTCAGATTCACACTCGATTGACGGGCGAGCGGAAAGGATGCCGCTGATGTGCCGAGTCTGGCAACTCCAGCCTGAAAAGCGGCATCCAGCGCGTCGGAATCGCCATCATCCGCATTCGCAATCGCCGAAAGCAGGATGCCGGCATCGGGTAGTAATGGAACCAGCGAGCGGTGCTGCACGCGGCCGGGCCTGGCTTTGGTGAAGGCTGCGTCCAGGTGGCGGAGCAGGAGCTTTTGCAGCGTGTATTCAAAGAGGTGGATTTGCCCGTCCGCCTCGATGAGATGGCGCACCTGCCCGCTGAAGACGCTGTATTGTTCAGGCGAAAGACCGCGCAGCACGGGAATCGCGAGATCGACGAGGCTGATGCGCTGGGCCGAGCTGAGCTGGCTGCGACGGGCGAACATTTCTCCGATTTCCTTCTGCAAAGCAGCGGACTGCAGATTGGCCAGTTGGGATTCTCTAACCGATTCGTCTTCCGAGAGCAGGAGTGCAAAAACCAAGGCGCAGGCACTGTGAATCTCACGCATCGCCGGTCTGGAAAACTCGGGCAACCCGGCCAGCATGGAAGTCGCCGCCGCCAGTTGTGCGTCACCTGAAAAACGCGGCTCCGCCGAGTCAACCGGCGGCAGGGTGGGGGATGATTCCTGAGGATCAAAGTTCGGCGCAATCTCAGCGATGCGTTGCTGGATTGGTGGGTGCGTCGCAAAGAGTCCCAGCCAGGCCTCGGCCATTCCATTTCCAAAAAACATGTGGCTGGCCTCCTGCGCCTTCGGATGCTCCAAGCGCGACGAGTGTGAGGCGATCTTGGAAAGCGCGCCGGCGAGGCCGCCCGGATTGCGTGTGTATTGAACCGCCGAGGCGTCGGCCAGAAATTCCCGCTGGCGGCTCACAGCGGCCTTGATGAGCTTGCCAAAGAAAACGCCGATCCAGCCCACAATGTAGAGCACCAACCCGCCTGCGATGAGTGCCGCCACAATCGATCCACCGTTTTTGTCGTTGCTCGAGCGCGGACGGGTTGTGAGTGCCAGACGCATGAGCACCCCGCCAAGCAATGCCAGGAAGAGTATGCCGTTCAACATGCCCATGAGGCGAATGTTAAGCCGCATGTCGCCATTCAGGATGTGGCTGAACTCATGGCCGATTACGCCTTGGAGCTCGTCGCGCGTCAGGCGCTCGATGCATCCGCGCGTGACTCCCACAGCCGCATCCGCCGTGCCATAGCCTGCCGCAAATGCATTGATAGCCTCCTCCTCGAGCACATACACCTGCGGCACTGGAACGCCCGAGGCCAGCGACATCTCCTCCACCACATTCAAAAGGCGGCGCTCACCGGCATCCGTGGTCGAGGGATTCACTGCAACGCCCCCAAGCATTTCGGCGACGGCTTTTCCTCCCTTCGAAAGCTCCGCAATTTTCACCAAGCTGCCGATGACCACCGACACCAGAACGCCGGCAGCCGTGAAGCCCAGCATCTCCCAATCATCGAGCGGTTGACCCAAAAGCAGGCTGAATCCGATGTGGAGAACCGCGATGATCCCGATAACAGCCAGCGCAAAATAAAAAACCAGCCACTTCGTCTGAAGCCGGGCCTTTTCCTGCTTTTCAAAAAAATCCATCAGCTGCGGTCTGTTGCGCGCTTGCATCGCGCATGGGATTGGTTTTCTGATTGACGATCAGCGCGACCAGTCGAGAGCGCCTTTCTTGATGGCGTAGACGTAGCCGAACAGAAGGATCAACACAAAGCTGAGCATACTCCAAAGAATCGTCGGGCCAAAACGAGCCACATAATCCTGGAAAATCACAGCCCATGGATACATGAAAACAATCTCGATATCGAAAAGGATGAATAGCATCGCGACGAGATAGAACTTCACGCTGAAACGTGGCTGCCCGCTCTGCTCCGGCACCATGCCGCACTCGTAAACCATGTCCTTCGTCGCATTCCGCTTGCCATGCCGACCAAGGGCCAGATTGGCAATCATCGCCACAGTGGCGAACCCGACAGCGACAATGATGTGCAGAAGCACAGGAATGTATGTCTCTAACATGCCTTTCCGTTTAGACGCTCCGACTTCCACCGGCAACCTCTAAAACATACATCATCGACCCGCACCCATCACAAATGCTCGAACCAAAAATTTGGACGATCGTCCAAATTTTTGGTTCGTTCGCATGGAGTGCAGCCTCAATGGGGTTGCGCGCATGGATGCGGATGAGGCTTGCGCATGCTGGCGGCAACCTTTCCAATGCGGCCTCGCTGGCAAATATTGCATGGGCATTTTTAACATTCTTTCGCCGGTTCTCCTGTTGGTCGTTCTCGGTATCATTCTGGCCCGTGTGCGGTTTTCCGGACCGGTTTTCATGGGGGAGCTGAACAGGTTCACTTTCTATGTGGCGCTGCCTGCGTCGCTTTTCCGCACGGCGGCGATTTCGGGGGATTCAGGGCCGGAGGTTGCCGGCATTCTTGGGACTGTTCTGAGCGTCACATTT
>CAXNGJ010000064.1:0-6400 GCA_964201895.1 Terrimicrobiaceae bacterium | reverse complement strand
GAGCATGTAGTCGAAGCGCCTAAGGATTTCTGTGTCGAGTGGTGCGTTGCTGGTGCTACCGATCCAGCTGTGGTTTTGAATAGGACGGGCCTCCACGTTGGGAAGCAGAGAAGGCGTGCCAGTACGGAGAAATCCGCTCCCCAGCCAGTTTGCTGCGTCATAAACAGCTATGGAAGCCGAGGTGGCGCTGGATCCCATGTCCGACGCGATCCCGCTCGTTCCGTAAAGAAATTGCCCCACGGTGGTCGCGTGCGAGGAAATCGAGCTGTTTCCCCCCGATGGAAAGGAAAAAGACTTGCCGACGAAGGCGCTGGAATCTGGCCTGTAAGATCCCGACTCCGGCGCCTCCACCTGCGTCACAGAGACCCCCGCTCCCGTAGGCATGGAAGCGCCGAGCAGATTCTGCAGGGCTGTGAAGCCTATATCCTCCCGTTGTGCCGAGCTCAGTTGGGCGTGTAGAGGGAACGAGAAAAGGCACAAACTGAGGAAGGCAAAAAACAGAATGCTCTGACGCCATGCGTGCAACATGCCTCGAATCAATCCATTCGTGGCCGTTTTTCAAGCACATAATTCCAGCATACCATCGACAACAGGGCGCTCGGCATTCGTTTAAAATTGCGATAATATCCAAATGAACATAAGCTGCTTGTGAAGAAGCTGGCCATTCAAGCTGGCTCGCTCCAAGACATCCGACCCACCCGCTGAAGCCTTAAAAAACCAATCCAGCCAAGAAACCCAGCACGGCGGCATTTTGAACGGCGGCAGATCCACTTCCGTTTGGATGCGAAAAGTATTGAGCGAAGGGTTGGATGTAGGACCAGCCATTGATTTGGAAGCGATACCCGCCTTCGATCACGGCTGTGTAGCCATCCACCGCCGGGCTGACGTCGCCTTGATAGGCTCCGTAGCCGAGCGAGATCATGGTCAAATCCTCGTCACGGTGTGGGATAAGCCCAGTGTAAACGAGGCCGCTCTGGAAGTAGAACGGATAAACATTTTTGACAGCGTATCCGGGAGCAAAGGTGAGAAGGTTGAAAGTACTCAGGCCTTGTTTGGATAATACCTGCGGAGCGGCGGCGGATTTACCATTGCCACGGGGTTGCGGCGGGAGGGATTCGCCGGGTTCACGATAAAGCATCTGGTCGGCTTGAAAATAGAACCCGTATTGGCCGGCATTGTTCGTGCCATTCCATGAGCGGGTTTTGTCAGCAGGCGTGCCATAGAAGTAACCGCCGAAAGCGTATTTGCCGGGCAGTTTGGATTCGCCGATACTTGGCGTGTAGCCTGTTTCACCCATGTAGAAGAGGCCATTCTGGTTTGTCGCGGGGCCGTATCCCTGGAAGGCGAGGCCGTGATTGGTCGAGGCTGTGGCCTGCGGGAATGACATGAAGAGGCCGTTTTTCAAATAGACGGTTTCGTGCAGTTGGACTTTGAGCGTGCCGCCCCAGGTCGAGAAACTGGATGAGAATGGAATGTTGCCGCCGATGCCTTTGGCGCTGTTCACCGCATTGTTCAGGAAAAGCTTTGAGAGCGGTTGATCGGCAAATTCCTTTTGTGGCTGCAGCCAGCCGCCGCGTAGGACAACCATGTCTTTGATGGGCAGCATCCCCTTGGTTCCGATTTCAGCTCCGAAAGCCAGCACCCGGAATTGTGTGCCGGACTGCCAGTTTGAGGGATTGAACATGGACTGCGCCTCGACGAAATTGTTTGGGTTCGATTCCTGGTTCGAGTCGCGGTATCGAAAACTGGAAAAGGCGAGAATCCCTTTGAGGTTTTCGTTGTTGAGGAGCTTCCCGAGATTGATCTCGTTGCCAAAGTTGATTTGCTGATCCCAAAATCCGCGCGAACCTTTTTCGCTATCCACCACGCCGAAGAATGCGCCTTGGTAGTTGCCGTTGAAGGAGACGCCCTCCGTGGCAAGCTTCTGGCGAATGTCGAAGCCGAAATTGCCGGCGCCGCCGAGCATGTATTTGCCATTCCACCAATCGTTGAAGGGCTTTGAGCGGTCGTCACCCGTTGCGGGCAGGCGCTCCCCGCCGATCGTTCCCGAGGTGCCGGAAAGAATTTGGCCGTCTTTGATTTCGGTAGGCCCCTTAAGCACGATGGGATGCGAGTGAAAGCCGTGAGCGGTTGAGTTTTCCTGATCGGCGGCAAACGCGCCCGTTGCGCAGGCGAGGGCAAACGCCGTTGCACAGGCAAGGGCTTGGTTGGGCAGGTAGGTGAGGAGCTTCATGGCAGCGGGAGTCTGCCGGTAGCCACCGTTTAAACAATGCGTTTAATGTTAAAAATTCGTAACTTCTGCAAAAGCGGGGCGATAGAGGCCATCGCTCTCGCCGGCACAAACAGCCTACACTCGACAACCCCGCCTCCCGCGTTATTATACTTTCGCGGTGAAATTCGAAGACTGGCCTGAAGAGTGGCAGGAGTGGGCAAAGCTCACCCCGCTGGAGCGCTTCCGGGAAAGCGAGAAAATCTTCGCTCAATACTTAGCCATGGGAGGTAGCCTTGATCCCGACCCCGATCCGACAAGTCCTTTCTACGATCCAGAAACATCAGGTTCAGGCGCTGCTTATGGGCGGCCAGGCCTGCGTGTTCTACGGCGCAGCCCAGTTTAGCAAAGATGTCGACTTTTTGATCCTCGCGAAGGAGGGGAATTTTGAAGGTCTGCATGACGCGCTTGGCGAGCTGAATGCCGTCAGGATAGACATTCCTCGCTTCGACCCGCGCGTCTTGGATCGAGGGCACGCCGTCCACTACCGTTGCAAGGCGACCGGTGTGGAAGGTCTCCGGGTGGATGTCATGACAAAGCTCCGCGACTTGCCTGATTTTTCCGTGCTTTGGGGCAGACGCACAACAATCACAGAAACGGATGGACGTAACTGCCCGCCCGCTCCTTTCACTCGCCATCACACCCGACCTGCCGCGTTTGCGCGAGGCGCTCGATGCTGAAGTGCGCGCCGAGCAGGAGAAGGACCGGATTTATTGGGAGCCCCTCAAGCGCGAGATGGAAGAATTCCGCCGCGCCGAACGGGGCTTGTTATAGCGCGAATCGTAACGGGATTGTCTCTTGCCATCGGGCGCCCAAGCGGCTTTTCTGGCATGCTCAAAAACGAATCCCATATGAATTTAGATACCGCTACTCTCGAAATCGCCGCGCGCGACGCCCGTGGATTGGCCATGGACGCCGTCACGAAATGCAAATCCGGCCACCTCGGCCTCCCGCTTGGTGCCGCGGATATCGGAGCCGTTCTCTTCGGAGCCTCCATGAGCTTCAATCCGGACGAGCCCCGCTGGCTGAACCGCGACCGATTCATCCTCTCCGCAGGCCACGGCAGCATGTTCCTCTACAGCTGGCTCCACCTCGCGGGCTATGGCGTATCCTTGGAAGAAGTCAAAAATTTCCGCCAACTCGGCAGCATCACTCCCGGGCATCCGGAGTTCCACGAAACCCCAGGCGTCGAGGCCACCACGGGCCCGCTCGGCCAAGGCGTGTCGAATGCCGTCGGTTATGCCATCTCGGCCAAAATGTGCGAGGCCCGCTTCAACACATCCGCTCACAGCATTTTCAACCACCATGTCATCGCCCTCGCGGGTGATGGCTGCCTGCAGGAAGGCGTGGCGATGGAGGCCAGCGCGCTTGCAGGCCACCTCGGACTCGACAACCTGATCCTCATTTACGATTCCAACAATGTGACGCTCGACGCCATGGGCCCCGTGACGCAGAGCGAGGACACCGCCGCGCGCTACGCCGCCATCGGTTGGGATGTCCACCAGATTGATGGACACAACCTCCACGAGATCGCCGAGACCGTCGAGAAGGCCAAATCCGCCACCAGCGGCAAGCCGCAGTTCATCATCGCCAAGACCCTCATCGGAAAAGGCATTCCTGAGGTCAGCGGCACGAACAAAGCCCACGGCGAGGCCGGCGTGAAATTCGTCACCGAATCCCGCAAGGCGCTGGGTCTGCCAGAAAAAACCTTCTTCGTCGCTCCCGAAACCAAAGCCTATTTCGAAAAACGCAAATCCACCCTCAAAGCCGAATACGCCGCGTGGGAAAAATCCTACGCCGCCTGGCGCTCTGCCAACGCCGATCTGGCCAAGGAAATCGATGATGCCGTCGCGGGAAAAACTCCGAACCTCCTCGATGTCATCCCGCCGTTTGATCCAGCCGTCAACATCGCTACCCGCAAAGCCGGCAGCGATGTGCTCCAGCCGATCTGCGCCGCCATGCCACTCGTCACAAGCGGCAGCGCCGACCTCCACGGCTCCACGCTGAACTACATCAAGGACGGCGGCGACTTCAACCGCACCAACCACGCGGGGCGCAACCTCCACTTCGGCATCCGCGAACACGCCATGTGCGGCATCATGAACGGCATGGCCTACGACGGCATCTTCCGCGCCAGCGGTGCGACCTTCCTCGTTTTCAGCGACTACGGACGTCCATCGATCCGCCTCGCCGCGCTGTCACATCTCCCGACCGTTTACATTTTCACCCACGACTCCGTGGGCGTTGGAGAGGACGGCCCGACCCACGAGCCTGTCGAGACAGTCGCCGCCCTGCGCGCGATTCCCGGCCTCGATGTCATCCGTCCCGCCGACCCCGAGGAAACGGCCGGCGCTTTCGCCGCTGCCTTCCAGAAGACCAACGGACCGACCATGCTCGTGCTCTCGCGCCAGAATCTGCCGACGCAAAACAGCATTCCCGTCGCCACGCGCCGCGAAGGTGCCTTCCAGGGCGGCTACATCGCTAAAAAAGAAACCGCCGCGCTGGAATTCATCCTCCTCGCCAGCGGAAGCGAACTCCAACACGCCATGAATGCTGCTGCCGAACTCGGTGCCGGCGCCCGCGTCGTATCCATGCCCTGCTTCGAACGCTTCGAGGCCCAGAGCGCGGAATACAAGGAATCCGTACTGCCAAAATCCTGCCGCAAGCGCGTCTCGATCGAAGCCGGCATCTCCGACCCGTGGTTCCGCTATGTCGGCCTCGATGGCAAGACCGTGGCCATCGACCGCTTCGGCCTCAGCGCCCCGGGCAACATCGTCATGGAACAACTCGGCATCACCGCCGCCCATGTCGTCGCCGCAGCAAAAAGCCTGTAATTTTTCACCACAGAGGACACAGAGAGCACTGAATTGGTAAAGCCCGGTAGGCAGAGAAGTTTTTTTCTTCACCTCCGTGTCCTCCGTGCTCTCCGTGGTTCAATCCTTCATTCATGCCGTCAAAATTCGATCCCGAGGAAATCCGTCGCAAGTCCGATGAGCTGGAATCCGCCAGCCTGAGCGAGATTTTGTCCTGGGCGTGGGAAAAATTCGGCACCCGCGCCGCGATCGGCACCAGCTTTCAAGGCGCCGGTCTCGTCGTCATGAACGAGGCCTTCTCGCAGGGCCTGAATTTTCCCGTCTTCACTATCGATACCGGCCTGCTTTTCCCCGAAACGCTCGACCTGAAAGCTGCCGTCGAAAAACGCTTCGGCATCACCATCGAGCCACTCGTCCCCGAGCAAACCGTGGAGGAACAATCCGCCGACCTCGGCCCCGAGCTCTGGAAAAACAAGCCCGACCTCTGCTGCTCGCTCCGCAAGGTCATTCCCCTGCAAAAAAAACTCTCCACTCTCGATGTCTGGATCACCGGAGTCCGCCGCCAGCAAAACGACGCGCGCGAGAAAACCAAAATCGTCGAACTCTACCACTTCGATGTCCTCCGCGACCTCTACATCGTGAAGCTCAATCCCATGGCCGCCTGGTCCCGCGACCAAGTCCAAGACTACATCAAAAAACACGACCTCCCCGTGAACGCCCTCACCGCACGCGGCTACCGCTCCATCGGCTGCCAGCCCTGCACCCGCCCCACCGCCAACGGCGAAAACGAACGCGCCGGTCGCTGGACCGGCTTCGACAAAAGCGAATGCGGCATCCACACCTTCCTCGGCAGTAATATCTGAGGATAGGATCAGAAAAGGCACTCAGAATCAGGCTAGTGTGGTGGGGTGAGAGCAAGTAGACCAGTCTTCAAACAGCCGAGACTGACATGGTTCCTTGTTTGCGGTGCAAGATCCAACTTGCAATGAACATTGGTGTAAATTCTTGCGTATCAAAAAACGGCTGTATCCGCCTTTGAGCATTGACAGAATAAGCCCTTGAGCCTACAAGCACGTCCCTATGCTATCTGTTTGCTTGGTGAAAAAGTGGGCCGTCTTTGCGTCTCTTGCCATCGTTGCCTCGGCTCATGCCGCCGACCAAAAAAAGCCGAATATCTTGATCATCTGGGGAGACGACATCGGCCAATTCAATGTCAGCGCCATCAATCGCGGAATGATGGGCTATAAGACGCCAAACATTGACAGCGTTGCCACCGAGGGGGCGCTTTTCACCGATTGGTATGGTCAGCAATCCTGCA
>CAXNGJ010000063.1:0-6432 GCA_964201895.1 Terrimicrobiaceae bacterium | reverse complement strand
CTTTGAGATAGAGCAACCGAAGGTTGGCCCGAAGGGCAAGCCGAGCGGGAGCGAGCGAGTCAAAGGACAGAGAGAGCACGGAGAAGGGGTTGGTTACAGTAAATCCTGTTACACTGTCTTAAAATCCGTCCCGGCTTAGACAGGGCCCGAATCCACCTCTCTTTTCAGCTCAGCGAGTTAACTCGAGCGGCGGGTGTTCTTCTCGAAAAGGTAATGGCTTACGAGCCACTCGTTGCCGCTGCTGAAGCCCCAGAGCTCGGCGCATGAGAGGAAGAAGACCCGCCAGTAGGCGCGCCACTTGGCGGTGTTTTCCTTGCCGTAGGTGGCTTCCAAAATGGGAGTGATGACTGCCTCGTTGGCGTCCATTTTTTCCAGCCAGGCTTCCGAAGTTCTTTGGTAGTGGGTGCCGCTCACGCGCCAGTGGCCTCGAATGGCGAGGTCATCCTGGAAGTAGAGCAAGAGGTCATCCGAGGGCATGGTGCCTCCCTCGAAGAAGTAGCGGGTGATCCAGTCCGATGGGTCCTTGCCTTCGAAATGATAGGCGAACTCGCGGTGGGTGAAGATGTGAACGAAGAGCTTCCCACCGGGCCGCAGCCAGCGTGCGACTTTGAACATTAGGAGTTGGTAGTTCTTCATGTGCTCGAACATCTCGACGGAAACCACGCGGTCGAACGAGCTGTCGCCAGCTTCAAAATCATTCATGTCCGCTGTGAGGATACGCACATTTTTAAATCCCCGCCGCGCCGCCTCGGCGTCGATGTGGGCTTTTTGAGTGGAGGAGTTGGAAACGCCTGTGATGCGGGAGTTCGGGTATTTTTCCGCCATCCAGAGGGTGAGGCTTCCCCAGCCGCAACCCAGTTCTAGCACATCCTGTCCATCGGTGAGTTGGGCACGCTCGCAGCTGAGGGCGAGCATGGCCTCCTCGGATTCGGCAAAAGTCGTGTCCTCGCGCGGCCAGTAGCCGGAGCTGTATTTCATGCGGGGTCCGAGGACGAGTTTGAAAAAATCGGTCGGTACCTCGTAGTGCTGCTCATTGGCCGCTTCGGTCTTAATGGCGATCGGGCTGCGCTTCAGTTCCTCGATGAAGGCACTCAGGGCCTCGCTCTGGGCGATGGCGTCGGGCTTTGTCTCCTCACGGAGCTTTTTGGCAAGCAGGTTGCGAATGCCGATACGGATAGCGGCATCGGGCAGGAGATTTCGGGCGAGAAGGTTGTCGATGGAGATCATGGTTTTTTAGGAATCCAGGGAATGAACGGGCTGGTGCGCCGTTGGTAGGCGCGGTAGGCGTCTCCGCGTGTTGCAAGGGATCTGGCCTCCGACGGCGGTATGCCGGTCATGCAGGTCAGAAAATAGAGCATTAAAAGCGGACTGGCGAGGCCGGCCCAGCTCCAGGGCGAGCCGAGCGCGAACACGAAGTAGGCGATCCAGACCATCCACTCGAAAAAATAATTCGGATGGCGCGAATATTTCCAAAGCCCGATATCGCACACGCGGCCCTTCGCGGCAGGCTGTGACTTGAAGAGCGCGAGCTGCATGTCGGCGATGGATTCCCCTCCGATGGCGACGAGCCAGAGAATGACTCCGATCACCTCGAAGAATCCAATCCCCGGAGACGGATTGGCACAGGCCAGCGCGATTGGAATGCTCAAGACTCCGATGAGAACGGCCTGCAATTGGAAAAAACCGAAAAAAATCAGCCAGGTGTGCTTGGGAAATTGCTTGCGCAGCGCGGTGTAGCGTGGGTCCTCCTCCGGATGGTGCGACATCACGCGTTTGTAGAGATGCATGCCAAGCCTAAAGCTCCAGGCAAAAACCATCGCGGCGATGAGGGCGTTACGAACGATGTGCCCGCTGCCGAAGATGCCGTAAAAAAGGGCTACGGGTGTGAATCCAAACGACCACCAGATGTCCACGATCCCTGCGTTGTTCATCCGGCGTGCAAAGAGCCAAACGACAACCATCATGGCCATGGCGAGCGCAGTTCCTGAAATGACAAGTGGTAGAATATTCACAGAATGGAAATCTTTGAGGCCGCAAAACTATCCTATGCGGCCATTATTGAAACGAAAAATGCCCAGTCCGTTCTTAAGCCGAAAATGACGCGATGGGCGCTGACATCGGGAGGGCCAACCTCCGGCTTGGCCCAAATATCCCCTCTGAAGCTGCCGAATCGCTCTTAGACACCCTCTATGTCCGGACGCCGCTCGAACCACACCTCTGAACGCCGCAGCGCGGCTGAAGAATGGGTCATGCCAACCGGAGCCACGGGCGTGGTGGAGGAAGCACATCGCAGATGGCCCAAACGGCGCAGCGAGCAGGGTGCTCGCAAGGCAAAGGATGAACTCTCCCATGGTTTTCGAATCGCGCTGCCGCGCGCGACTCCAGCCTAAAAAATCATTTTGCTGTTCACGGTTTTGCCTGAGCCTCCTCGGCGCAACTCATTTGGCAACCTTTCCCGCAGTCCAAGATGGATCAATGAGCGTCGCCTGGGGAAAGGGCGGCGGGCCTTTTTCGCTGCGGTGTAGCATTCCGATGAGCATGTCCACCGCGGCCTGTCCCGCCAGTTCGTTGTGTTGGTTCATGCCCGGCCAATCTGGGTTGCCGGAACGCCACTCGTATTGGACCATGAGAACATCGTCTGGCACGCGCAGACCACAGGCCTCCACCCAGTCTCCGATCTGATGGTAGAGGCTGAAGATTGCATCCGGGCGCTCTTGCCTCAGCCAGCGGTGGAAAAGGGATTTGTCCACCCGTGCCTCGCTGACTTGGAAGAAAGGCTTCAACCGCCGCGCCGCAGGCAGGCGGCGCTGCCCGACCTCATAGCCTGCGCTGAAGCGGTGCTCGACCAAGGCGTCGATCTTTGCGTCCAGCACAAGGCCAGGGCGTTTGTAACCAAGTTCGACCACTTTCTCAAAGGCCCGCAGTGCGACCATGTGATGATCCACGCAGGCGAAGGACAGGCTCGGTTCGCGTGTTCGGACTCCAGTGACGACCACAGGAAACTCTCGTGCCAGTGGTTGAAAAGACTCTGGCAAGCGATTCTCATCCATCAGGCCCACCAAAATGCCACCCGGAATGCCTCGTCCGCGAAAAATCTGGCACAGGCGTTCGCCGCTCAGATCGGGTTCATGAATCCAAAATTCATCCAATTTGTAGCCCAACTTAGTCGCTCGCTCGCGGCAGCCTTGAACATAAAGTGGAATCGTGGGATGGCGTTTGAAGGCCATTTTGTCGCGGTTCGCGTTGATCAAGGCCAGCGTGCATTGAAACCGTCGGCTGCCGCCCGCATGGAGTCTGGCCATCAATTCCGCCACGACCGCATTTTTTTGGTAGCCCATGCGCTTCGCGGTCTCCGCGATTCTCCTGCGCATGCCTTCGGAAATCTGAGGGCTGTTTCGCAGGGCCTGCGAGACGGTGTTTTTGGACACTCCGCAAGCTTTGGCCAGATCCTGCATGGAGACTGGTTTCATGTCGGCAACATTACTGTCATTTAAAATCTGCTTTTACAATCCCAGTGTCCTTGTTTGCATGGGGGCCATGAAATGTTCCCTCGGCATAGACTACGGCACAAATTCAGTTCGCGCGCTTGTCGTGCGCTGTGACAATGGCGAGGAACTCGGCAGCTTCGTGGCTGGTTATCCCTCGGGAAAAGACGGCGTGCTCATTGATCCCAAGGACCACCACCTTGCGAGGCAGCATCCCCCGGATTATCTCGTGGGACTTGAGCTTTGCGTGAAAGGCGCCCTGGCCGCCGCTGCGAAGAAAAACAAGGCCTTCACACCTGCGACGATTATTGGTCTCGGTGTGGACACGACCGGTTCGAGTCCGATTCCGGTGGATTCCGCCAACCGCGCACTCGCCTCCTTGCCGAAGTGGAAGAAAAATCCCGCTGCGCAATGCTGGCTTTGGAAGGATCATACTTCTTGGCAGGAAGCCGCACGCATCACGGAACTCGCCGCGAAGCACCGTCCGGAATACATCGCCAAGTGCGGCAATACTTATTCCTCCGAGTGGTTTTGGAGCAAAATCTGGCACTGCCTGAAAACGGCGCCTGATGTTTTCCAAGCGGCTTACTCTTGGGTTGAGATGTGCGACTGGATTCCCTCGGTGCTCTGCGGAGTCGAGGATCCCAAGCAAATCCAGCGCGGCATCTGCGCCGCCGGCCACAAGGCGCTTTACTGCGATGAGTGGGGTGGATTGCCGGATAAAAAGTTTCTCTCCTTGCTTAGTCCCAAACTCGCGGAGCTTCGGGATCGTCTCTACGACAAGGCCCATGATGCCAACACCGCCGCCGGCACACTCTCGCCGGCATGGGCGAAAACGCTCGGCCTGCCCGCCGGGATTCCAGTGGCTATCGGCGAAATGGATGTCCACTACGGTGCCATCGGCAGCGGCATTAGCGAAGGCACGCTGGTGAAGGTGATCGGCACATCGACCTGCGATTGCGCCGTTGTTCCCTCAACCAAGAAGGTCAAAGACATCCCCGGCATCTGCGGCATCGTGAAGGGCGCTATCCTGCCCGGCTTTTTCGGCATCGAGGCGGGTCAGTCCGCCGTGGGCGATATTTTCAAATGGTGGATCGAATCCGTCTGCGAAGGCGACGCCGCCCTCTACGCGAGTTTGGCCAAGGAGGCTGCCAGCCTCCAACCCGGCGGCAGCGGTCTGCTGGCGCTTGATTGGAACAACGGCAACCGCACGGTTCTCGTCGATCCGATGCTCAGCGGTTTGCTTTTGGGAACGACACTGCACACCACCAAGGCGGAAATTTACCGCGCGCTCATCGAGGCCACGGCATTCGGCGCGCGAACGATCATCGAGCGGATCGAGTCCTACGGCGTGCCCGTGAAACGCATCGTTTGCGCCGGCGGCATTGCGGAAAAAAATCCACTCCTCATGCAAATCTACGCCGATGTCACCGGTCGGAGGATGTTGGTGGCGGGCTCCTCGCAGGCCTGCGCCTTGGGTTCGGCGGTCTCCGCTGCCGTGCTGGCGGGAGTTTTCAAAGATTTCCCAGCCGCCCAGAAAGCGATGACCTCGCTCAAGGACATCGAATACAAGCCCCGTGCGGCAGCCCGCAAGACCTACGACCGCCTCTTCGCGCTCTATCAAAACCTTCACGACGCCTTCGGAGGTGTGAACCGCAATGCCGATCTCTCGGGCCTCATGAAAGAACTCCTCGCCATCAAATCTAAATCCCAAAAATGAAAACACCCGAAATCTGGTTCCTCACTGGCAGCCAACACCTCTACGGTCCCGAAACCCTCAAGCAAGTCGCCGCCAATTCGCAGGCGATTGCTGGCGGCCTATCTGAAAAACTCCCGCTGCCTGTTGTTTTCAAGCCGGTGCTCACCACACCCGATGCCATCCGCACAACGATTCTCGAAGCCAATGCCAATCCTGAGTGCGCAGGGTTGATTCTGTGGATGCATACATTTTCTCCCGCAAAAATGTGGATCGGCGGCCTCTCCGCCCTGCGGAAGCCATTCCTGCATCTGCACACCCAATTCAACCGCGATCTGCCCTGGGGGGAGATCGACATGGACTTCATGAACCTGAACCAAGCGGCCCATGGCGACCGCGAGGCGGGTTTCCTCCACACGCGCATGCGTCTCGCGCGTAAGGTTGTCGCAGGGCACTGGCAAAGCGAATCAGTGATCTCCCGCATCGGCGCATGGGTCCGCGCCGCCCGCGCATGGCACGATTGGCAGGGTGCGAAGTTCGCCCGCCTCGGTGACAATATGCGTCAGGTCGCCGTTACGGAAGGCGACAAGGTTTCGGCCGAAATGAAATTCGGTTTCTCGGTGAACGGCTACGGAATCGGCGACCTCGTGGCGATCCAAGCGGGCATTACCGACTCCGAGATCAACGCACTCTGCGATGAATACGCCGCCAGTTACCAATTGGCGCCTGCTCTTGCCAAGGGCGGCGAGCGCCACGACTCCCTGCGTGAGGCCGCGCGTATCGAGGCCGCCTTGCGGGCATTTCTGAAGCAAGGGGGATTCAAAGGATTCACCACCACCTTCGAGGATTTGCATGGACTCAAACAACTGCCCGGAATCGCCGTCCAGCGTCTCATGGCCGAGGGCTACGGCTTCGGCGCCGAAGGGGATTGGAAAACAGCCGCCCTGCTCCGCGCCATGAAGGTCATCGCCTCCGATCTTGGTGGACGGACCTCATTCATGGAGGATTACACTTACCATCTGGAACCCAACAACCACCTCGTCCTTGGCTCCCACATGTTGGAAATTTGCCCTTCCATCGCCCAGTCCAAGCCCTCGTGCGAGATCCATCCGCTGGGCATCGGAGGCAAAGAGGATCCCGTTCGCCTTGTCTTCGATGCACCCGTTGGCAGTGCGTTGAACGCCTCGCTCATCGATCTCGGCAACCGCTTCCGGCTTTTGGTCAACGAAGTCGATGCCATCCAGCCACCGC
>CAXNGJ010000062.1:0-6460 GCA_964201895.1 Terrimicrobiaceae bacterium | reverse complement strand
GCCCGTAGGGTGAGCGGAAGCGAGTCAATTTACAGAATTAACAGGATTAGCGGGACTCGGGCAGGAAGAGATTCAGAGTTCAGTTTTCAGGGGTGAGGCGGGACTGCCAAGTTTCAATCAGTGGAGCCCAGTCGGAGCGGTCAGCGGCTTCCAGTGCGAGAAAATACTTTTCCCTCTCTTGATCGGACTGGGGGGCAAGTTCCAACTCAGGAAGGTCGAGGCGTCGGAGCAATTCGAGCAGGAAGAGGCGAATCGTCCTGCCATTGAAGTCTGCAAAGGGGTGAATGGTCAAAAACCGCCCCTCTGCAAACGCAAGAAACTCCAAGGTGAGATCGCCTATGCGGGAACTGGCTTCCTGCCACCGAGCGGCAAGATCAGCGCCATAATCGCGCATGAGCACTGGAACCATAGGCGGCTTGGGCGGTTCGAGATTCCCGACGCGAACATCAATAGTTCGCCATTTTCCTGCCCAATCTGGAACCAGATCGACAGAGATGAGGCGGTGAATTTCAGCCGCAAGATTTTCATCAAGGGAGTGGTTGGAAAAATCACCGCGATAGATGCGGGATTCGACGACGAGAACTTGCTCGGCCAGGAGTGGAGCTATCTCGGCGTAGGAGAGGATGCCCCGTGTTGTTTCAATAAAGCGGGTAGCTCGATCCGGGCGTGTATCGCGTGAAGGAGGCTCATCTCCACTGGCTCTCTCTCGAAGGCCATGCTCTGGGCCACATCGCGAGGAATCGCCTTCCAACGGCGAAGAAGTTTCTCTTCGGCTGGAAGCTGTCTCCATCTCTCGATGTTCTCGATCCAAGTCACGATTCATAGATTAAGACGCATGTAGAATTTGTTCAAGCAAGGACAAGCCAGCGACCGATGGCGATAGTGGCGGGTATGCTGGCGAGTAGGACAAGGCAACCAGCGCCAGATTTGCGATAGCCAACTCCGGTCCCAGGGATGCTGAAGGATGAACCAGGCGGCGGGGCGACCGCCCGGTAGCCTGCTCGAAGAGCAGCCCAACGGGCGAGACCCGTAGGGTGCGGGCGAGGCAATATTTTTTTCCACGAGCCGTTGTGCCAACTCGGAATCCGCGACCACCGACAGAATAACCCAAGCCAGACTTGCTCAGGTTCACCCGGAACGGACCGAGATTAACAGATTTGCGGTAGGTGAAACCCATGGGAAAGGAGTATTAAGTTTTCAGCATTAAGTTTTAAGTAGGCCTGAGATTTCTAAAAGTCTGACAATAGTGGGTTGGATTGCAGAGGTCGAGCGTACTTTTGTGGATTCCGTAGAAACAAACGGAACAGGGCATGTAGAGAATGAATATGGGAATACACATCGCTTAGCTTTTCTGGGGGGCCTCTTGGTGCTGGGAGTCTTCATGGAAGAAAGGTTCTTTGATTCTTAGTGAAGGGAAACTCCTCCTGCTTCGCATAACAAGGCTGCAAGAGGTTCTGCGGGTGGATGCGAGTGAGTGAGCTTTCGATGAGGTGTAGGATTTTGGTGATCATTTCACCAAGAAGCTAACAACCTCGGTTAGACATCCGCTGGGGGTGCAGAAATATTTTTCAAGGATTTTAAGCCGCCCTCAGCCCTCGCCCGGCCCGCCGAGAAGGCCGGGATGACCCTTCTCCCAGAAGAATGTGGCTTCGAGAGTGTCATAGGCGAACTTCCAGACATCAGGTTCCTTGCTTCCCCGAGTGCCAGCGACATTGAGAATTCGCACGCCATTCGCCTCAACGAATCGGTGCAACATCAGGGCAGGGCTTTCATAGCTCGACGACCGCCGAGCCATATGAATCCAAGGTTTCCGGTGCTTCTCGGCAAATTCCGCTGTGCGTTTGCTACCCCAGTGAGTGTTCGCGCGATCGTAAAAATCACCGTGGCATCCAAGTCGCGAACGAGGACGCTTTTGAAAGCCCTCAAAAAACATCTGTAAAGACTCGCAGAAGTTGCGGGATATAATCACACTCCATATCGCACTTTGCCATTTTCTGACTCCTAAAAACCCGGAGAGCCTCATAAACACTATGCTGGCGGATGGGGGGGGATTCGAACCCCCGATACCTTTCGGTATACACGCTTTCCAGGCGTGCGCAATCGACCACTCTGCCACCCATCCATAAGCGAGGGAGTGTTGATAACGGAGAATGGTGAGGTTGACAATCGTCGCGTTGATTTTTTTCAGGCTTGGTGAGGGAAAGCCTATGAAGAGGTCTAACGAAAAATCACTCGCAGACCGCTCCGAGCGTCCCCTACCCGCGTTCTACGGCTCAGCATGAGAGCAAGGCATCTTTTTTTACCGCGTCGTTCAACATCACCAAATAGTCCGCTCGAGGAATTTCCCGTGCGCCGAATTTCTCCAAGTGCGGGGTTACCCACTGAGTATCGAGCAGTAGGAATCCGCCCTCGTGCATCATTTGGACAAGGCAGCAAATGGCAACCTTGGACGCTCCCGGCACCCGGTGGAACATGGACTCGCCGAAAAAAGCGCCGCCGATCTGGACGCCATAGAGCCCGCCGGACAGTTTTCCATCGCGCCAAATCTCAACCGAGTGCGCGTGTCCCAGATTGTGAAGGGCTGTGTAGCTTTGAAAAATCCCCTCGTCGATCCAGGTTTCTTCGCGTTCAGCACAAGCGAGCATGACTTGGTCAAAAGCTGTATCCAGGCGTAGTTCCCAAGCAGGATCCTTGAGCGTTTTTCGGGTGCCATGAGGAATCCTAAACTCATCCAAGGGAATAATGCCTCTCGGATCGGGCGAAAAGAGACGCATCTCGCCATCAACCGCCATGGGAAAAATTCCCTTGCGATAAAAATCCAGCAAAAGCTCGGGAGGAATCCTGTTTGCCATGGCTCTCAAGAGTGAATACGGTTCAGGGCTTATGAAAGGCTTGTTCTTTGTTTTGTCATTACAAATTTTGCTTTTGCTGGGAGGTTGCGCAGTTTCGGAGCAGTCTGCTGAGGAGGTCGGCTCACAATTCCAAGAGGGAATCCAAGGGCGTGGAAAAATCGTCAATAAGGACCCGCTGTCCGACGACTTTGGTCCTAATTACCAATAACAACCGACCATGCCGCAACAAACAGCAGGAGATAAAATCCTCATTCTGGATTTCGGTTCACAATATACTCAGGTCATTGCCCGCCGCGTGCGTGAGTGCCAAGTGTACTCCGAGATTGTTCCTTATCACACCAAAGCATCCGCCATTGCGAAGCTGAAGCCATCAGGCATCATCCTTTCGGGCGGTCCGGCCAGCGTTTACGCGCCCAAGGCTCCGCAAGTGGATCGCAAAATCTACGATCTCGGTGTGCCTGTTCTCGGCATCTGCTACGGCATGCAGCTCATCGCCCATGGCTTGGGTGGCAAGGTCGAGCGCTCGACCGAGCGCGAATACGGCCCGGGCAAGCTCAAAGGCGACGCCAAGTGCGCCCTCTTCCACAAGCTGCCTGCCACGCTGGATGTCTGGAATAGCCACGGTGACAAAATCACCAAGCTCCCGACAGGCTTCCGTCCGCTTGGAAAAACGGAGAACTCCCCACACGCCGTCATCGGCGACACCAAGCGCAACATCTACGGCCTGCAATTCCATCCCGAAGTCGTCCACACACCACGAGGCGGCGAGATTCTCGCAAACTTTGTCCACCGCATCTGCGGATGCAAATCCAACTGGACGATGGAGTCCTTCATCGATCGCACCTGCCGGGAAATCCAGGAGCAGGTGGGGGATGGAAGCGTCATCCTCGGCCTCAGCGGAGGCGTGGACTCCTCCGTAGCAGCGGCACTCCTGCACAAAGCCATCGGCGACCGCCTGACATGCATCTTCGTGGATAACGGCCTCCTCCGCGCCAACGAACGCGCCGCCGTGGAAAAACTCTTCGCCGGAGAGTTTCGGATTCGCATGAAAACGGTGGATGCCTCCAAACAATTTCTTACAAAACTCACAGGTGTCACCGACCCCGAAAAGAAACGCAAAATCATCGGCAACGAATTCATTAAAGTCTTCGAAGCCGCCGCCAAAGACCTCAAGAAGACAGATCCCGGCCACTACCGATTCCTGGCTCAAGGCACACTCTACCCCGATGTGATCGAGAGCGTTTCCATTTCAGGAAATCCCGCCGCCTTGATCAAGAGCCACCACAATGTCGGCGGCCTCCCCGAGCGCATGAAATTCGAGCTTGTTGAGCCCCTGCGCCAACTCTTCAAAGACGAAGTCCGCCGTGTCGGCGAAGAACTCGGCCTCTCCAAGGAAATCGTACATCGCCAGCCATTCCCAGGTCCTGGACTCGCCGTCCGCATCATTGGAGCCATCACTCCAGAGCGCTTACGTATCGTGCGCGAGGCTGATGCCATCGTGATCGAGGAAATGAGGTCCTCCGAGTGGTATTACAAAGTCTGGCAATCCTTCGCCGTTCTTCTGCCCGTCCGCTCCGTGGGTGTCATGGGCGACGAGCGAACCTACGACTACACCATCGCCCTTCGTATCGTTAGCAGTCACGATGGCATGACAGCCGATTGGGTCCGCATGCCGCAGGAAATCCTCGCCCGCATCTCGGCCCGAGTCATCAACGAAGTCAAGGGAGTGAACCGCGTCTGCTACGATATCTCCAGCAAACCACCCGCCACCATCGAGTGGGAATAAAACCAAACTGGCCAGGGACTCAGGATCGAGCCGAAAAAAGATATGCACGGGTCAGTTTCCGACCCGTGCTCAACAGTGCCACAGTCACGAGAACTTTTGGTTTTTCGGTTTGACTTCGCCTCACTCGGGAGTACTCTGATTCAAGTTACTGCGGGTATAGCTTAGTGGTAAAGTTCCTGCCTTCCAAGCAGGCCATGAGGGTTCGATTCCCTCTACCCGCTCCACTTTCCCTCCCGTGTCAAAGCGACTCGAACTGCTGTCAACTCGCAAGACTGTAAGAACTCAGCACCCGAAAAGCATTGTGGATGTGGGAATCTTTTCTGAGCTCTAGAATGACGGGCGCCGAGCGACTCTTGATCCAGATTTTGATTTCGGCATTGTGATCAAAGTGCCCGGCCGTCTCCGTAGTGAAGCAATCGATGCTCTTGTAGGGCACGCAGGTGTATGCGCGCTTCTTTCCGGTCATTCCCTGCTTGTTGACTAGAAACAAACGAAAATTGGTGAATACAATCAGGTCGCGGAAATGTTTGTCGGCATGCGGAATTTCCGGACACGCTCTATTTAAAGTTCTCTCCGGTCGAGAAGAAGGGAAGACAGGCTACAAGACCTGCTTGATGTTGGCATCCCCCGCCCGCTCGCCTCTATGCCGACCTATCAATTGGGCACCCAATGGCGACTCGGGCGTCAAAACGACTATCGTCTTTTTACTCCAGACAACCTCCGTTCCACCCCCGGCTGTCGCGATGAGAAACAATTCCGTCTCCTTTGCAAATTCCAGTTCCACCAGGGCGCCGATATCGATCCCCTCGCCAACCGCAAAATCACGGATTGGCATTTTCTCAATCGCCTCCGCTGCGGCTGCCGCCTCGAGTGCCTGGCGCGCCAAGCCATCCGCCAGGTAATTCTCCTCTATGGAGCGCGTATCGTATTTCCCCTCCGATTTACTCTCGGCGTCATTCCCCTGCTCGCGAGTGCGCCTGGCGGCAGCTTGCCGGCGTTCAAAATCCGCCCTCAAGTGCTCCAAAACAACTTCGATGATCTTCGACTTTTTCATGGGAAATGTGTGAGCGATATTTGACGGGCTGACTCATTTGAACAAGCAGGACATTCGGATGGCGTGCCCTGAAATGAGTGAGTAGAAATTTGAAATGTCTTGGATCGAAATTGCGTCCCTCCTCATCGCCGCTTGCGCTGCGGGAGCGATGAATGCCGTGGCTGGTGGAGGGACTCTCATCACATTTCCTACGCTGATCCTCTTCGGGGTTCCCCCACTCGTTGCCAATGCCACAAGCACCCTTGCGCTCGTGCTCGGAATGGCTGGCAGTCTTTACGGATACCGAAGCCACCTGGCCGATGTGAAACCTTGGTTTACAACCTTCATCCCCGTCAGCATCGCCGGGGGGTGGATCGGCAGTATCTTGCTGACGCGCAGCAGCGAGCAGATGTTTACCGAACTTGTCCCCTACCTCGTTCTCTTTGCTACTGTCCTTTTCATGCTGCAGGGAGTCGTCAGCGGACACTTGGCCAGACGAGTCCACTCTTCCGATGCCTCGGCGACAGGCCGCCCACACTTGTTCGCGGCACTATTGTTCCAGTTTCTTGTTTCCCTGTACGGGGGGTATTTCGGTGCCGGTATTGGCATTCTCATGCTGGCGACCCTTGGTTTCATGGGCTTCAAAAACATTCACCAAATGAACACGCTCAAAAGCGTCTTGGGCTCGCTCATCAACCTCGTCGCGGCCGCCTGGTTCACGGCGAGCGGATTGATCGATTGGCCACGCATGGCTCTCATGACGGCCGGAGCATTCACGGGCTACTACAT
>CAXNGJ010000061.1:0-6510 GCA_964201895.1 Terrimicrobiaceae bacterium | reverse complement strand
CTTCGGTTGCTCTTTCTCGCACCTGCCCCCATGCTCGATTGTGGTTAAATAATGCTTGGGGATAACATTATAAATTTTGTTCGTTAAGAGCAGGTGGCGCTCGGCCGCCGTGTGTCTGCGCGCTGCGTGACAAACGGAGCGGATCGGGGGAGGCTTGAATTCACGATTCCGGCGCGAAGCGGTGTTGGGGCAGGTCTTTTGCGGTGTCAAGCTGACGGCGCAGCTTTTGCCATGCGGTTGTTTCGGCATTGCTCGCCGCGCTCCAGTTTTTCGAGGCCGTGAGACGCCTGGCATGTGCAAAGTCCGAGGCGGCTGCTTGATAATCCTGTGCTGCGCCGCCGTGGAGCAGAGCGAGTTTTTCGGAGATGGCTGCCGCGAGTTGGCGTTCCTTCGAGCGATCGCGTGCGAGGGACCATGTGAAGAGTTCGAGTCTGGCGATGACCGTTGGATCGAGATTCGAGCCGGTTTTTTCGGCGATGATGGAAAATGTTTTTTCTAAAAACGGCAGGGCCTGCTCCTCGTCGGCTTGATCCGCCGCATCGGCAAACGCGCGTTGAGCTTCCAGCGTGCTCCATGCCGCCGATAGTGCGGGGATGGGCGGAATTCCGTATTGGCCGTTCAGGATACGATAAAAATCTAAGAAAGTCTGCGTGTGCTTGTCAGTCGCCGCGTGTCGCCAGGCGCTGATGTGCAGGTACGCCATGGCAGCAGCATCGAACCCGGAAAGCGAGCTGCTTCGCGGCCAAAACAAATACCCGCCGAGTGCGATGATGGCAGCCAGCGAAATTTTGACAACAAAGCGCACAGGCGTCAGCCGCGATCAAAGGCAGAGCCTGTCGTAAAGCACATCGAGTGGCAGCTGGAGCCCGATAAAGAACTCCCCGAACTCGGCGTATTGTGCGCTCACCTCGTCGAAGCGCATCTCATAAACGATCGCTTTGATGTCCGAGGTCGTCTTTGCAAAAAGGGTCACGAACCACTCCTCGTCGTCGAGGCCGGTCGAGCCGGTGATGAGTTGGAGAATGCGGCCCGAGTAGGTGCGGCCGACGCGGGCGTGGCCGGCCATGAGTTTTTTGCGGGCATCGAAATCGAGCGCATACCAGTTCTGGCCTGGGGCGCGGCGTTTAGACATCGGGTAAAGGCAGACGACCGGCCAGTCGGGGAGATTTGGTTCGAGGCGGTCTTTGAGATATTTCGCCATGCGGGCACTGAAAGCCTGCATCTTCTCGTCGAAGGGCGGCGTGCCCGGAGCGAGTTTTTCCTCGGTCTCGAGCGTGGCGGCGTATTCCGCATCACTGGTCGTGTATTCGCTGCGCTCGGTCATCGAAAGCCAGCTGAAAGTCGGCGTGAGGATGTCCGGCCCAAGGGCGGTCGCAAGACGCTTGGCGAAGGCGTCGGCGAGCTGCAGATCCGGCGTGAGCAGCATGAAGCCGAGGTCGGCCTTTGGCGTGACCATGCTGAAGAGCAGGAGCTGGGTGCCGGGGGTCGCACGGATTTCGCGGACGAGTTCGGCAAGGGCGGTCTTGGCTGCGATGCGAGCGGATTTGTTGAGGAGTTCCCAAGCGGAATACTCCACGCGGAAGAAAAGATGGAGGACATGGCGGCCCTCGGTGGGCAGGATTTCAGGTGGTGTCTGCATTTTCGGGATTTGGAAAAATTTTTGATCAGGCTCAAAAAACGGTTGCAATCCGGTGGGCGGGCAACCAATTTGCGAGGTCAATTTATCAAATCAATATGGCAGACGTAGCAAACAAATACAGCGACAACGTTGAGGGAAAATTTTTTGTGGATGACCAGTGCATCGACTGCGATTTGTGCCGCGAAACCGCTCCGGCGAATTTCAAGCGCAATGACGATGGCGGTCACAGCTATGTCTACAAACAGCCGGAGACTCCCGAGGAGGAGGCTCTCTCCCAAGAGGCGATGGACGGCTGTCCGGTCGAGGCCATCGGAAACGACGGCTAAAGCCTGAAATTTAAAAACAGGCTCCCGGCCGCAAACCGGGAGCCTTTTTTATGTCTGCAGAATCTCTCAGAGCCAAAGTCATCGCCGAGTGGCGTGGGCTGCAAGAACCCTTCGAGCGGAAGGACCGCTGCGCGGCGGTAGGTGATGTGCTGCAAAAGCTCATGCCGAAGCTGGGTTTGGGCGAGCGTTTGAACGAGAGCGAGGTCCGCGCGGCTTGGAAGGATGTGGTGGGTGATTTCATCGCTCAACACGCTGCTCCGGCAGGCTTGAGCGGCGGGGTGCTGGGAATCCATGTTCTCCAGCCCAGTCTGCGCTATGAACTTGAGAGAAACTGGAAGAGGGAAATCCTCGCCAAGCTCCAAGAGCGCTTCGGAAAAAAGGCGATCCGGGAAGTCAAATTCCGCATTTCCTGATCGGGAGGCATGCCGAAAAATCAAGCGGGCGCGGGAAAAATTCATTGCCAACGCGCGGGCGCATCCGCACAAGTGAAGAAGGCGCAATCGAGGCGTCCCCTAACATTTTTTAAAACATGAGCGAACGACGAGTCGTCGTGACCGGCATGGGCGTTGTCAGCCCGGTTGGAAACGATCTGCAAACATTCTGGGAATCCCTTATCAAAGGACGCAGTGGCATAGGGCGTTTCGAAGCCTTCGATTCGACGGCCTACGACTGCAAAATCGCCGGCGAAGTGAAGAATTTCGAGGCGGTGAAGTTTTTTAAAAATCCCAAGACGGTGAAGCGCACGGACCGCTTCACGCAATTTGCGATGGCCGGGACCAAGATGGCTCTCGAAGACTCCGGCATCGACCTCGAGACCGTGGATCGCACTCGTTTTGGCGTGATGATCGGCAGCGGCATCGGAGGGCTCTACAGCATGGAGGAGGAGGCGCACCGCTTGGCAGATCGCGGGCCTTCGCGTGTGTCGCCATTTACGATTGCGATGATGATTTCAAATATGGCCAGCGGCATGGTGTCGATGGAATACGACCTGCGCGGGCCGAACATGTGCATCGTCACCGCCTGTGCGACGGCGAACAACTCGCTCGGCGAGGCTTGGCGCATCATCAAATTTGGCGACGCAGATGCGTTCATCGCGGGTGGCGCCGAGGCGACGATCACGCCACTTGGTATTGCAGGTTTCGCTTCCATGAAGGCGCTGAGCTGCCGAAATGACGACCCGCAAAAGGCCTGTCGTCCGTTTGACAAGGACCGCGATGGATTTGTCATGAGCGAAGGCGCGGGGATTGTGGTGCTCGAGGAATATGAGCACGCGAAAAATCGTGGAGCGAAGATTTACTGCGAACTCGCCGGCTACGGTTGCACGGCGGATGCCTACCACATGACGGCCCCCATGCCTGAGGGCGAAGGCGCTGCGCGCGCAATGACCATCGCCATGCGCCACGCCAAGGTGACGCCCGACCAAGTCGATTACATCAACGCCCATGCGACATCCACCGGCCTCGGTGACATCTGCGAGACCCGGGCCATCAAGCTCGCCCTTGGCGACCATGCGCGCAAAGTCGCTGTGAGTGCGACAAAATCCACCACTGGCCACCTGCTTGGAGCGGCCGGCGGAGTCGAATTGGCCGCCAGCGCGCTGGCCATAAAAAACGGTCTCATTCCGCCAACCATCAATCTCGAAAATCCCGACCCCGAGTGCGACCTCGACTGCGTGCCGAATGTGGCGCGCGAGGCAAAGCTCGCTTGCGTGATGAGCAATTCCTTTGGATTTGGCGGCCACAATGCCACGATTCTTCTCAAGGCGGTCGGCTAAGGCCTGAGGAAGATCGCAGGCAATACCAGAGCGGTTGGTTTTCGAGCCGAATGAACGAATCCGACATTGAGGTCCGCACCTATTTTGCCAGGGGAAAGAACGCTCTTGTGGCGCGGGCGGATTTCTCGGAGCTGTATGCCTCCTGGTATTTGCACCGGCTGGATTACGGCATTGATATGCCTGCGGAGGTCGAGGATCTCGGGCGCGATGCGCTGGCTGCTGTAACGCTTCACTGCGCGAGCCGTCCTTGGCGGGAGGCCTGTGCGTGGACGATCAAATTTCCATCCCCGCGAGCGAATATTTTTGCGGCGGGCGACAACAATACTGGCACGGTCGTGGCGCGAGTGGTCACGGAGGACGCCGCGCCCATCGAGAAGGGAATGTTTTACTCGGATGTCGTGGAGGATTTGAAGCCGCCACGGCGGAGTGCGGTGGATTTCGAGGCTGGCTCGGTTTTTGATGCGGTGGAGATTTTCTACGAACGGAGCGAGCAGCGTCCCGTGCGGTTTTTCCGGCATGATGAGGAAGACATCGTGATGGTCGCCGCGCAACCGGATTGCGATTTGGAGTGGCTGCATGGCCTCACGGCGGAGGGGGGCCGGACATTGGATCAGAGTGTTGAGTTATCGCTCCTTGAGAAACGGCAGTTCACATTCTCCTGCGGCTGCAATCAGGAGCGGCTGCTGGATTTTATTGTGCCCGTTTTCCGGCGCGAGGCGGACGGGCTTTTTGGCGGCGATGCCTCGCTCAAGGTCACCTGTCCGCGATGCGGTGCACGGCATGTCCTGACACGCGAAGCCTTGGAGGCGCGCTGCACGCAGGACGCGGACAATTCCAAACCAGATACTCTATGACATCCACTGCTTCCACCCTTTCGCCGGAACAGAAAATCGGAGGCATCCTCACGCCACTGAGTGCCATTCGGGGGTCGAATGATATTGGCATCGGTGACACGGAAACCCTCGTCGAGCTTGCAGCATGGGCTTCGGAAAAAGGTTTCCGGTTGATTCAGATTCTGCCCGTCAATGAAACCGGGTCTGACCACAGTCCCTACAATATCATCAGTTCGGTCGCCTACGAGCCTGTGACGCTGTCAGTGAGCCCGCGATGGCTGCCGGATGTCACGGAGAAGGATTTTGCGCGCGTGACAGAAAAACACGATGTCGCCGCGCTGCGCGGGGGGGCTGTGCGCTACGGCGCCGTGAAGGCGCTCAAGCGGGAAATGCTCGCGCTGAGTTACAAAAATTTCCGGAGTGCGAAGGGAAGCCGGGCGCGGGTGGCGGAGTTCGAGGCCTTCCAGCAAGCTGAAAGCGAGTGGCTCGAACCCTATGCGTTCTTCCGCGCTCTGATCGCTTGGAACAACAACGATGAAGTCACCAGCAACTGGCCTGAGGAGCACCGCAGCCCGAAGGCCGCACGCGAGTGGCTGGCAGCATTGGATGAGAAGCAGGCGAAGCTTTTTCACGAGCAGGTCGATTTTTTTAGCTATGTCCAATGGATCGCCCATTCGCAATGGCGTGCCGTGCGCGCGGAATTCGACAAGCTTGGCATGGCGCTGATGGGGGACATTCCTGTTGGGGTGAGCCTCTATAGCGCGGATGTGTGGGCGGAACCGGAAAATTTTGATCTGCAGCGCTCGAGCGGCGCCCCGCCGGAGAAGGTCTTCAAAAGCGATCCCTTCACGGAGAAGTGGGGCCAGAACTGGGGATTCCCGCTCTACAACTGGCAGGCGATGGCGAGGGATAATTTTTCGTGGTGGCGTCGGCGACTCGAAGCAGCGCGCTCTGTTTTCCACCTGCTGCGGGTCGATCATGCGCTCGGTTTTTTTCGCATCTACAGCTTTCCCTGGCGTCCCCAGGACAACGCGCGCTTCCTCGATCTTACGCCGGAGCAGGCCAAGGAAATCACGGGCGGGCAGTTACCCGGCTTCGTGCCATTTGATGACAGCACGCCTGAGAACCGCGAATACAACCGCAGGCAGGGCGAGATGCTCTTCCGAATGATTCTCGAGGAGACCGGGCCGCATCGGCTCATCGCGGAGGATCTCGGCGAGCTTTCGCCTTATGTGAGACCGACCTTGGAGGCGCTCGACATACCCGGTTTTAAAATCCCGCAGTGGGAGCGCGGTGGCAACGGGGCAATGATTTCCGGTGCCGATTACGGGCGCCTCAGCCTCGCCACATTCGCCACGCACGATCACCCGCCGGTCAGGCAGTTTTGGGAGGATTGGAATGAAGCTGCGAAAAATCCAGAAACGCGCGAGCGTGTTGTCGCCGAGATGCACGAGTTGCTCGATTTCTGCGGCCGTGCGGAGATCGAAGTGCCCTGCGCTTTCACGCCGGAAATCCACGATGCCCTTATCAAGGGCCTCTTCGCCTGCAATTCCTGGCTGGCTGTTCATCAGATCACAGATGTTTTTGCACTGCGCGAGCGCTTCAATGTGCCGGGTGCCGTCGGCGACCAGAACTGGACCTGCCGGGTGCCGGGCTGCATCAAGGATTGGGACAGGCTTTTCAAAAACGAAATCCAAACGACCTCGGTCGCCTTGCAAACCACCGGGCGCATCTGAAGAGCGCGTGTTGCACCGCAGGCCAAAAACATCCACAATACACCCATGAGCACTGCCACAGATGCCGCCTTGCCCGACGCCGGAGGCCACTTCGGCCAATACGGCGGGATGTTTGTCCCCGAGACGCTGATGACTGCCCTGCGCGAATTGGAAAACGAATACCATGCGGCGCGGAAAGATCCGGAATTTCGAAAGGAACTCG
>CAXNGJ010000060.1:0-6563 GCA_964201895.1 Terrimicrobiaceae bacterium | reverse complement strand
GCAAATCGCACGAGTCCGGGATCGTCACGAAAAGAGGCACGGGAGATGCGTTGACTCGGGCGACAGCGGCCGCATCGCGCGGGTCAACTTCAATGAGTCCGCAATTCTCGATGATCAATTCGGGTTTGTAGTCGCCGAGTCCCGCGATTTTATGGGCGACTTTGTCGTAGGCGGCCTGGGTCACGGCGACGCGCACGAGTTCCGTGCCGCCGATTTGATATTCCCCGACTTGCAACACCGAGCTTGCGCGGCGGGCGTAGGAAAAAGGATCGAAGGGCCAAGCCTGAAGTGTCGGCATGGGTTTGCGATCGGCGGCGAGTTTTTCCAATGCCTGGGCCACAGGAATTTCGTGCTCGGAATCCTCCGTGAGAGAAACGCGGATTGTGTCGCCAATGCCGTCGGCAAGAAGGCTGCCAATGCCGATGGCACTCTTGATGCGTCCGTCTTCGCCATCCCCCGCCTCGGTAACGCCGAGGTGGATCGGGTAGTTCCAGCCTCCGCCTTCGGTGCGATCGAGTTCGTCGAGGCGGGCCACAAGCAGGCGGTAGGCTTGAATCATAACCTTGGGATTCGACGCCTTCATCGAAAAAACAAAGTCGTGGTAGTCGAGTTCGCGGGCGATGCGTGCGAACTCGAGCGCGCTTTCGACCATGCCGAGCGGCGTGTCGCCGAAGCGGTTCATGATGCGGTCGCTCAGGCTGCCGTGGTTCGTGCCGATCCGCATCGAGATGCCGCGATCCTTGCAGAGCGCCACCAGCGGGGCGAAGCGCTCGCGGATGCGTGAGATTTCGGCTGCGTATTCGGTGTCCGTGTATTCGCGGACATTGAATTTTTTTGAGTCGGCGAAATTGCCGGGATTGATGCGAACCTTGTCCACCCACTTGGCTGCCTCCAAGGCGGCTTCTGGCTTGAAATGAATATCCGCGACCAGCGGGACATCGCAGCCTGCCGCGTGCAGCGTGTCGCGGATGGATTCCAAGTTGCGGGCGTCCTTCACGGTCGGGGCTGTGATGCGAACGATTTCGCAGCCAGCTTGCGCTAGGCCAAGGGTCTCCTTCACGCAAGCGGCGGTATCCATCGTATCACTCGTCAGCATTGACTGGACGCGGACGGGATTTTCACCCCCGATCGCGGTTCGGCCGGTTTTGACTTCCCGACTCGGACGCCGACCTGAATAGCTTCGGAAAACCAGCGACATTTTTACTTTGTCTGCTCCGCGACTGGAGCCTTCGAGGCCACGATGTCGCCCACATCGTAGAATGTGAGATACAGCATGAAACCGATGAGAAGCACGGCACAAGCGGTCTGGACGACTTCAAGAACCCGGACGCTGATCGGCTTCCTGCGGATGGCTTCGATGATCGCCAGAGTGATGTGTCCACCGTCGAGAACTGGAAATGGCAGCAGGTTCATGAGGGCGAGGTTCACATTGATGAGAACGCTGAAGGCCAGCGCAATTCGCCATCCGTTTTCCGATTCAAAAATCTGGTAGTAGAGACGCATGATGCCAACCGGGCCGCTGAAGTGGGCGGCTTTGACATCCGACGCCGGCGAGAGCAGCGCTCCGACCATGCGGAAGATGCTGGTGGCGGCATCCTTCACCTGTTCGATCGGCGAGGGATGCACCAAAACGGAGCGTCCCCACTCGATGCCGAAGTTCACCGGAGCGGCGTCCGGTGTGGCGTCGGGAAGCTTCATGTTGAGCTTCAAATCCTCTCCGGCGCGCTCCACCCCAAAGACGACATCCTTGCCGCGATTCGTGTCAATGACGGGACCCATTTCGCTCAAATTGAATACAGGAACGCCGTTGATGTCGGTGACCAGATCTCCGGACTGGAATCCCGATTTGTCGGCGAGGCTACCTTTCACGACAAAGCCCACGCCTGGCATGATGCGCGGTCCGATCTGAACCTCGCGCAGCGCGGGTCTGCGCCAGCTGGAAGTTTCGGGTTTCGACCATTTGGAATCGATGGTGATTTCCTGCCCTTCGCGCAGGACTGTGAAAGGAATCGTCTCCCCCTCGCTACGCACGATGCGCCATTTCACGCTGTCCGTGCCACTCAAGAAGTGCTTCACGGGTTTGCCATCCACCGCGATAATTTGGTCTCCAGGCCGCAGTCCGGCCACGGCTGCGGGACCGCCATCTTTCACATAGCCAACGACCGTGGTGTCGAATTCGCTCTGTGTTTTCCCGACCACCCACACGATGCAGGCCATGGCAAAAGCAAGACCGAAGCTGAAAAGCGGGCCTGCCGCTGCGACAATGATTTTATCAAGCGGCTTGACCGGTGGAAGCTGTTCACGGGCGTTTTCGGATTCTCCTTCGAGCGCCTCCATCGGCGCGAGTTGGGGAATGGCAACAAAGCCTCCTGCGGGGATCGAGCCGAGACGATATTCCACACCGCCGATGGTTTTGCTCCAGATCGGCTTTCCGAACCAGATGGCAAACTTCTCGACAACCAGACCGCGCCAGCGCGCTGCTAAAAAGTGCCCCAATTCGTGGACGACAATGAGGAGGTTGAAAATGAGGAGAACCTCGATGCAGATGAATAAGAATTTCAGTCCGTCAAAAAACATAATGAGGCTCCCACCATCCTCCGATCCCTGAAAAAATCAATCCGGCACTGCGGAGCACCCTCGACAGCGGCAGGCGGGCGCGGATAAAAAAGCACCATGACAAGCATGACAGGACACGGCCGAGGCGAGGCCCGGACCAAAACCTGGGCGGCCGTGGTGGAGTGCCATTCAGTGAACCGCAAGACGGCGGAAGTCGTCCTCCACGCAGATCGAAGCGCTTCACGGCTTGAGCCGACCGTTCGCGAGCGGGTTCTCGAACGCATCTCCCGCGGTCGGGTTCAGGTGAATCTTTCGCTGGCTTGCTCCAAAGGTGCGGGCCAAAGTTTTTTTGATGAAGAGCGTGCGTTGGATTTTGTAAACCAGGCCCGTCGTTTGCAGAAAAAACTTGGACTCGAGGGGGGCATCACCCTGTCGGATGTCATCAGTGCTCCCGGCGTCATTCAGGCTGCGGATTCACAAATCGATGATGCCAGCGAAGTCGTTATGTCCGCACTGGATCACGCGCTGAAGGGTCTCGTCGCCACACGCGCGAGCGAGGGAGCTGCCCTGCAAAAAGTCCTTTCCAAAAGCGCGGACCGCTTGGCCGCCATCATCAAAAAAACAACACCACTTGCCGGCAAAGTGACGGCCTCTTATCGCGAAACCCTGCACAAGCGCATCGAGCGTGCGGGATTGAGCCTCGCGGCGGATGATCCCCGTCTCGCAGCCGAGGTCGCCATCTTCGCGGAGCGTTGCGACATCACAGAGGAACTCGAGCGCGCCGCGAGCCATATCGCCCAATTCCGCGAAAAACTTGATGCCAAGGGACCGGTTGGCCGAACGCTGGAATTCCTCACGCAGGAGCTCGGCCGCGAGTTCAACACGCTCGGCTCCAAGTCCGCCCACACCACTATTTCCCGTCTCGTCATCGAGGCGAAATCGGAACTCGACCGCATTCGAGAACAACTCGCCAACATTGAATAGCCTCACCATCCACCGCAAAGGCATCCTCTTCGTCATCTCCGCCCCGTCCGGAGCCGGCAAGACAACGCTCATCAGCTCGCTCCGCCAGAAGCAGGATTTCATTTACTCCGTTTCCTGCACCACCCGCGCGCCAAGGCCCGGAGAGGTTCACGGCGAGGATTACTTTTTTTTGAGCCAGGAGGAATTCCAGCGCCACATCGAGGCGGGGGATTTTCTCGAACACGCCGAGGTTCATGGCCGTTTCTATGGAACGCTGAAATCGACTGTGCTGAAGCACCTCACAGCCGGAGTGGATGTCTTGCTCGATGTGGACACGCTTGGCGCGGCGAGCATTCGCGCGTGTAACGATCCCTTCATCCAAAGCGCACTTGCGGATGTTTTCATCATGCCTCCGGGCCTTGATGAATTGGCGCGGCGGCTTCGCAAGCGCGGCACCGAGAGCGAGGATCAGGTGGCCACTCGTCTCCACAACGCATCCGGTGAAATGCAAAAATGGCGCGACTATCGATACACCCTCATTAGTGGCTCGATGGAGGAGGATATTGAAAAATTCCGAGCCATCATGCGGGCAGAGCGCTACATGAGCAGCAGGCTTCAACTCGATTTCGCATGAGCAAAAAAAATGTCATCCTCGGTGTCTCCGGCTCGATCGCCTGCTACAAGGCTGCCGAGCTGGCAAGCCGCCTCACTCAGGCTGGGCGCAATGTGAATGTGGTGATGACAAAACATGCCGCCGAGTTTGTCGCTCCGCTCACTTTCCAGACACTGTCGCGCAATCCGGTCACAACAGGAATTTTTGATGAAAAAGAATCTTGGCATCCTGGCCACATTGCCTTGGCCGACTCGGCGGATCTTCTTTTGATCGCTCCAGCCACTGCGAACACGATAGCCAAACTCGCATGCGGTATAGCGGATGATGCGCTCACATCTATCGCTCTGGCATCTCAAGCCCCGCTCCTCATCGCACCTGCGATGAATGGCAAGATGTGGATGCATGCGGCGACTAAGGAAAATGTCGCCCGTCTAAAATCACGAGGCGCCCGTTTTATCGGCCCGGAAGAGGGATTGTTGGCGTGCGGATATGAGGGAATCGGCCGCCTCTGGGAGACAGTTGGCATTCTTGAGGAAGCTGAAAAAATCCTCTGTGCGCTATGATCCGGAAATTCCTGCAGAAGAAATTTTCATAAAAAACGATATTATTTGAAAAAAGGTGTTGACGTCGAAGTGCGTGAAACTTATTCACAGCAGCAGTGAGTTATTCACATGATGTTCACAAAAAATTTCCCGCATATGCGGAGAGAAAGGGGGGATATTAAATGCCAGTAGCAAAGAAACCTGCCGCTAAGAAACCCGCTGCCAAAAAGCCAGTTGCTAAGAAGCCAGTTGCTAAAAAAGCAGCCGCTGCCAAGCCAGCCGCCAAGAAAGCCGTTGCCAAAAAGCCAGTCGCCAAAAAAGCACCTGCTAAGAAAGCTCCAGCCGCAAAGGCCCCAGCTAAAAAGCCCGCTGCCAAAAAAGCAGTAGCTAAGAAAAAATAACATTCCTGTCCCAGGACAGGTCTTAACAACCAAGATGGGAGAAGTCGCAAGGCTTCTCCCATTTTGTTTTTTGGAGAGCTTTCGACCTGCGGAGCCCACCTCATTTCAAGGCGCTGGCTGCCGCGTTTTAGATCGTTTTTTCGTTTGCGTCGTCTTCGCTTTCCGTAAACTACCTGATTCTCATCACGCATGATTTCATCCACCGAAAAAACCCTTCGCGACCTTCTCGCTCAACGCATCCTCATTTTGGACGGCGCGATGGGCACCATGATCCAGCAATACAAATTGCAGGAAGCCGATTACCGCGGAGAGCGGTTTGCGGATTGGAAGGGTCAGGATCTAAAGGGCAACAACGACCTGCTTGTGCTCACGAAGCCGGACATCATTCGTGAGATTCACGGTAAATACATCGCCGCCGGTGCGGATATCATTGAGACGAACACATTCAATTCGACGACAATTTCCCAGGCCGACTACGGGCTGGAGCATCTTGTTCCCGAGTTGAACCTGGCTGCAGCCAAGGTCGCCCGCGAGGCGGCGGATGCCGTCACAGACAGGCGCGTCTTCGTCGCAGGGGCGATCGGGCCGCTCAATCGCACGCTGTCGATTTCGCGGGATGTCAATGATCCCGGAAAGCGTGAAGTGACCTTCGAGGAGGTTGCTGCCGCCTACACCGAGCAGATTGAAAACCTCGTCGCAGGCGGAGTCGACATTCTGCTTGTTGAAACGATTTTCGACACCTTGAACGCCAAGGCTGCACTTTTTGCAATAGCCCGATTTTTTGAAAAGCACCCGCGTATGCCGGTCATGGCATCGGGCACAATCACCGACCTGAGTGGAAGAACGCTCACTGGTCAAACGGTGGAAGCCTTTCTCAACTCCCTTGCCCACTTTCCGCTTTTGTCCATTGGCCTCAATTGCGCTCTTGGTCCGAAAGAAATGCGGCCCTACATCGAGGAGCTATCGAACATCTCGCCGTTCTTCGTCAGCACATATCCGAATGCCGGTCTACCTGATCCGCTCTCGCCCACAGGCTTTCCGGAGACTCCGGAGAGCCTCGCGCCACAACTCCTCGAATGGGCGGAGCAGGGTTGGCTGAATATTATTGGCGGATGCTGCGGCACCACTCCCGGCCACATCAAAGCGATCGCCGATGTGGTTCGCGGATTGCCTCCGCGCCGGATTCCGGCCCGCACGACGACTCTAAGATTGAGCGGCCTGGAGCCATTCACCGCGCGTCCGGAGATTCCCTTCATCAATATCGGCGAGCGCACGAATGTGACGGGCTCGCCAAAATTTGCAAAACTCATCCTCGCCGGAAACTACGACGAAGCCCTCGCTGTAGCGCGCCAGCAAGTCGAGGCCGGGGCGCAGATCATTGATGTGAACATGGACGAAGGCATGCTCGATGGTGCCGCCGCCATGACGAAGTTCCTCAACCTCGTGGCCAGCGAGCCGGACATTTCCCGTGTGCCGGTGATGATCGAT
>CAXNGJ010000059.1:0-6642 GCA_964201895.1 Terrimicrobiaceae bacterium | reverse complement strand
TGACAATCCATAGCCTGTCTACAACGGCATGAAAATACTCGCGCCAGTCGATGGCCTCCTGAACCGGAATGGGACTGGGAGCGGGTGGTGTTTTAGCGTCTATTTCCTTGTTCATCCGAGATGATTTTCCAGTTCGTGCTGCTTGGGGTTAATACCAACTCTCACCGACTGTGAGAATGTCGCCGGGTAAAACTTGAAAAGTACCGCCCTCCGGCGACTCCAAGCGTTTGGTATTGACTTTGATGGTCTCGACTTTCTCACCGGTGCGTCGTTTCACGACGACATTTTTTGTATCGGCGATGCGAGTGAAGCCTCCCGCCATGCCGATTGCCTCCAAAATGCCGAGTGATTCGTTGCCTTGAAGTTCATAACTACCAGGTCGCGAGACCTGTCCGATCACGGTGATCTTTCGCTGCGTATACGAGGAGATATTTAGATAAACCTGCGGGTCGACGAGATAATCCGCATCATAGAGTTTTCGGATATGCTCCTGTGCGTCGCGCACACTCATTCCTGCGACTTTCACCTCGCCCAAGAGCGGTAACTGAACCCGGCCGTCGCGGGCGATCTTCGACCTCATTCCCAAATCCGGTTCGCGATACACCATGAGATCCAAGGTATCGCCAGGAGCCAAAATGTAGTCCCCCTCACCAGCCATCAGAGAGGGGATAGGGGCATCCACGCCCATCGTGCGATCAGAGGCAGCCCCTCGGGGAGAGGCTGCGGGAGATTCCTGCCGGAATGCTGCAGGAGTCGCCGAAGTCGGATCGGATTGGGTTTGAGGCGCCGGAAGAATAGGCGGCGCGGCGAGAACAACCTGACTCATCGTCAATCCCGCCATTGCGGAAACAACCAAAGAACGCGGCCTAAGGGAGAAAGGTGCTAACATTTGAAAGGGAAGCTAAACGAGAGAGATCAGAAGGTCAAATTCAAGCTGGTATTGAATGTCATCTGCATCTGATCACTGGTTCCTTGGCCGCTGGAAAGCTGGAATGTATTCTGCCAGCTCAGCCATTCGCGGAGACGCCAGTAGACAGAGGCATTCGTCAGCCAGTATGAAGCTGGACCTTCAACTGGATTATCCAATTTTTCGCTCGTGAGGCTGACATATTCCGATTGCTCATAACCAGCCGAGAGAGAGAGGCTGATTCCTTTGATCAAACGCTGCGCGACCGTCGCTAAAATACCTCTCGTGATATTATACTGGTCGGGAGATAGGCTTGAGAAACCTTGGTTCTGATAAACAGAGAGGGAAAGTCTTGTCTTCTCCCTCGCGTCCCAGCCAGCCACGAGACTGAAATTTGGTTTCACATCAGCGCCCTGCATTCCGAATTTGGCTTTGAAATAGGTCTTCTCGGTCGGGGTGTAGTTGATTCCCAAATTATAAACTGGCCTCAATCCGGTATACTCGGGATCAGGAATATTTTGATCCAACACGTAGCCCGCGCCTCCACCGGCATCGACCGATAATTTCGGAGCGATTTGATAAGTGAGCATAATCATCGCGTCGAAAAAACGGCGCCCCTCGGAAATGCCTCCCTCAAAATCCTGCAAATCCTGACCCGCGCTCAATACAAAGCGCAGGTTGGTTTTGGGAGTCACCATGTAGTCGGTAAAAAAACTCGCACCGGCATTCAGGCTATTGCTGTTCGGTTGGGCCGTCTCGCCGGGCGCCACCTGCGCATCAGCGGTGTTCGAATATGTCCCGGAGACCGCACCGCCTGTGCTGAGTTCATCGCTGATGATATACCGAATCGACAACCCGCCGGATGTTGTCGTCTGCCAGTTGTTCGCCCCTGCCACAGGGTCGTAGCCCGTTCCGGAGGATGCACTGGCATTCAGATTCACGGCAAGCCGACTGGTGTTGTAGCCGATATCAACGCCACCCGTCATCGACAGCGGATTCCTCTGTTTCCCGGTTCCAGCAGCAGTGTAGTCTGGGTTGTAGTAATAGCGGTAGCCGGCTCCGTAGCGGGCGGAGACATTCCAAACACCGACCTCGCGTTCATAAACAATGCCGACCGTGGGTGCAGAGAAGAAACTGTTTGAGTTATTGAACCCCGTGTCACCGCCAAACGAGTTTTGCGAAGAGTATTCCCAGCCGTTTGCAAGACCTAGATTGAAATCCAAGGGACCAAAGCGAAGGCCGCGCTGGATGTTATCCGCCATTGTGTCGAGGGATTCCTCGAATCCGGGTTCTGCTTCCACTACTTCGTTTTTTTTAGACTTGGCCAATTCATCATCCAATCCCCCGCCCGGTTCGAAATACTGCGGAGTAGCAATCCGATCCTCCTGCGGACCTGCCCAACGATTCCGGAACTCGGCCTCGCGAAGGGTGAGAACTGTCTGCTGAGCTGAGGCGGGGGCGACTGACACAAATACAGCAGAGATCACCAAGGGCATAACAAGAACCGCGCAGGACCCTCGGTGAGGATGTCCCAAGTTCAGTATTGCAACAGAAAGCATTCCAGGAAGAGGACTACAATGTTGTTTTTAAACACCCTGGAAAGATTTGTCAAACGACAAAAAAGCTTATTGAACCAAGGTGCAACTGGCGGACACTTCAGAAATTAAAAGAAAGAAGTGGAGCGGGTGACGAGACTCGAACTCGCGACATCAACCTTGGCAAGGTTGCACTCTACCAACTGAGTTACACCCGCAGAGTGAAAGAGCTTTTTAAGCCGAGTTGGGTGGATCGTCAACGCTTTTTTAAAAAAATACAGAGTGCTGCCAACTTACCTCCCCGATCCCTCAAGCTGACGGAATCACCGGCGTGATGCCTTCCTGGAGAAACCATCCGCGCTGACCGCCTGGGAGTTCGACATGAAACCAGCGTCCACGGGCGGAAAGAATTTTGACAGTGGAGCCTTGGTTGAGTGTGGTAATTTTTTCAGAGGCATCCTCGGACGGCACTTTGTAGAGAGGCGCGCCTGAGAGGCTCATGACCATAGCCTGCCGGGCTTCGAAAATGCGGGGATCGGTGAACGCGGCGAGGAGGCAGAACGCGAGGCCGGCAACCAGCAGCACGGAGGCAAGGGAGAAAAGTAAGGTGCGTTTCTTTGAAAGAGCGAAAGCAGCAAGCAGAAAAAAGGCCCCGAACCAAAAGGCGAGGGCCCCGAAGAGCACAGTCGGATCAGAGGGCACTTTTTCAGCCCAGCGGACCTGCCAACCGGAAACGGAAGGAGAAACCCCAAGCCGAGCATTGCCTTCCCGAAGTGCTTCAGCAGCTAGAGTAAAGCGGGGGTCGAGAAGAAGAGATCGACGATAAGCCAAGGCGGCCTCAGCCTCCTTCTCGGATTTTTGAAGAGCCTGCCCGAGTTCGTAGTAAGCAGAGGAGGAGGGTCGTGCCGACTGGAGGTGTTTTTCAAAAAATGTGACAGCGGAGTCGTATTCTCCATGAGCGAAGCGGTCGCGGGCCTGCTCAAGGTCATCCCCTCGCATGGGAGAGACTGTGGAAAAAAGACAAAAGATGGCGATGAGGACTATGAAACTTGAATTTCTCATGCAGGGATTTTTTTCAGTGCTGAAAGAATTTTTGCCCGCGTGTCCCGATCAGGAAGCGTGGCCCCGCCGACGGAATATTTTAACTCCTCATCAAGCGAAAGAAGGTTCGCCAGCTGGGACTTGGTCTGATCATCCACCGTGAGGCCGGCAACAAGTGCGTCGGCTTCGAGCGGATTGGACTCCGTGCCGAGCGCAGTGAGAAGGCAAGCCACGGCGCGGGAGGTGAATTCTTTTTCAGGGCAGGATTCCAAGCCAGTAAGGGCCGCTTTGAGCCTCTGGATTTTTTTTCGACGGAGGCCCGAGGGGGAGGCAGCCTGACGCCTGATCAAAATCATCAAGAGGACAAGAATCCAAATCACGCCCAGCGAGGCATTCGCAATCAAGAAAGCGGGATGGACGAGAATCGAGGTCCAACTTGAAGCGCCACCGGCTTTGCCTCCCGGAGCAAGGCTGGGCCTTGGAGCAGGCTCGGGAGCGTCGGTTTTTTTCTGTTCAAGCGCAGCTTCTGTGGTTTGTGCCGGAGATTGGCCTGCGCGAGCCTGCACCGGGAGCGGATTCTGTGTCAGAATTTCGTAGTTTCCAGTATCGGGGTCGAGGTAACTGAACCTGATGCCGGGCGTCTGCTGCTGGTCCGTGCGTGCCACGAGGAGAAACTCATAGGCCTTCTCACCTGAATAGCTGATGGAATCCGATGACTGAAATTTCTCGCTCGGAGGGTAGGAACGCCATTCGTCATCGCCTACAAGAACCGGTGCGCCCATGGCCTCGAAACTCCCCTGTCCGGAGATGACAACTCGCAAGGTCACGGGATCACCCGGTCCGGCTTTTTTGGGACTCACACTGGCCTCCATTTTGAATTTGCCGATCGCCCCCGAGAAGTCATCCGGACGACCCGACTTCGGCAAAGGAGAGATTTCCAGGGATGTCGGAGCAGTCTCGATGGCAACCTCCTGCATGTTGGTGAACATGCCAGGCGGGGCTACGCCGCCAAACTGCCGGAAGAAATCATCAAAACCCGCGGGGGCGCTTCCGGGAAGTTGTAGACGTGCCTCAAGCTTGGCGGGAGGGATTTCAAGAGGTCCTGATTTGGCGGGAGTGATTGCCGTCTGGAAGGCAAAAACGATGTAATTCTCACCATTCACGATCTGCTCGCGCTTCGGGACATTAGCGAGTTTTTGTACAGTAAAACCCTCACCAACGAGATTTGGGCGGTCACCGACTTCGCCGCCAACGGAGGAATTGAAATAATACCGGAATTCCGCCGGAATAACCTCGCCGACGTAAGCTTTTTTCTTGGAGAGCACGAGTTCGCCGAAATAGGGCCGTCCGTTGCTGCGGGGAACCTGCCCGCCCGAAGGAGGCATCTGTGGTGAGGGGGCGCTGGGCAAGCCTTGCGGAGGCTGCATCGTCGAAGCGTCAGCCACACTCAGTCGAAGGGGATTTGTTTTTAGCGTCTTGTCTCCCACGCGAACTTCGACAGCGGGAATATCAAACTCACCCGCCTGCTGCGGGAGGACGGAATAGGTGTAGGTGAGCGAGGAGGTGATTTTAAAATTATTCATCTCGAATCGCGTGGAGCGCCCAAGAAGCTCAATACGCAGCCCAGGCAAATTCAGGCTTTGAGGAACTTCGGCCGAGCGGGCATCGCGGACGGTTACAACAATCTCCACGGGGCGACCAACAACTGTGGCAGGGCTACTGAGACCAGCTGTGGCGTCTTGAGCAAAAAGTGAAATGCCGAAAAGGAAAAAGGCAAATGCTGCAACAAAAAATGAGGAAAGCCTGTGCATTGGAAATTTCTTACCAGTCGCGGAGGACGTCTTGCGAGGATTGCTGTTGTTCGATGAGATTCACCTTCTCCTCCTCACCGCGCAGGGAGTTGAGAAGCGCACGTGCCTGGCTCGGACTGATCTGCCCTTCCTTTTCCTCCTCGGCAGCATCTGCTGGCTGGGGCTCCTGGCCGGGTGGAGGAGTGGGTTGGGGCTGTTGCTGTTCGTTCGCGCTCTTGAGCTCGCCCTCCTTCTTGTCTCCGGGAGTGGGTGATGGAGCGGGAGCAGGCTGTTTTTGTTGGTCAGATGAGTTTGGCTGTTTGGGTTGATCCGAAGGCTTTGGCTTCTCGGACTGGTCGGACTTATCGGAGTTATCTTTTTGTTGGGAGTCCTTCTTCTGCTCGTCCTGTTGATCTTTTGAGTCCTGTTTTTGTTGGTCTTTATTTTCTTCGTTCTTTGAGTCTTTTTCTTCGTTCTTCTGCTGATCCTGTTTTTGGTCGTCTTTTTGATCCTGTTGCTTGTCCTGTTTATCTTGCTTGTCCTTTTTCTGGTCTTTTTTGTCTTTCTGATCTTGATTTTTTTGATCTTGCTGTTTTTGCTGCTGCTCCTGCTTTTCAAGGTCTTCAAGGAGCTTTTTGGTGATGTCGCGGTTTTGAGCAGAGAGATTGTTATCCGGGTTCAAGCGGAGGGTTTCCTCGTAATGCTCGAGGGCATTTTTCCAGTTGGTTTTCTTGGTCTCGTTTTCCTTGGCAGCTTCGCCTTTTCGAACGAGAGAGTTGGCGAGATTATAGGAAGCGTCCTCGCGAAGTTTTTGGTCCTCGGCAAGGAGGGCATCGGTGAAGTGAGCGATGGCTTTTTCAAAGTCGCCGCTCTTGTAGGCGGCTGCTCCTGAGTTGAATTGGAGAGCTCTGGATGACGGCTGTTTTTTGAGCTGTTCCTGAAAAGCTGTTCCGGCCTTTTCGAACTCACCGTTCTTGTATTCGTCCAATCCCGATTGGGCCTGGGCATATGGACAGAAGCCCAAAAGCAGGGCAACCATGGCGGATGAACGACGACGGCGGTCGCCCGGCAAAAGCGAAAGCGCGAGGCACACCGTGGCGGCGGCAAGAGGCCACTGGTAACGCTCGATGGGTTGACGGGCGCTAAAAACTCCGGTTTCGCTGAGTTCCATCGGCTCGATGCCTTTTTGAAAAATCTCACGAGCGGCATCCGGCCCGATGAGCGTGAAAAAACCACCTGTTGCCGAGGCGATTTCCTTCAAGCGAGAGTCATCGAGTTTCGATGTAACCGGCTTGCCTGCGCTATCTCGGACGAAATCCGAGCGTCCGTCATCAAGTCGGACAGGAATAAGCGAACCTTCGGGTGATCC
>CAXNGJ010000058.1:0-6774 GCA_964201895.1 Terrimicrobiaceae bacterium | reverse complement strand
CCGGCAGCATCGGCGTCATTATTTCAACACTCAATTACCGCGACCTCTTTGGAAAAATCGGCCTCGAGTCGGTGGTTTTCAAAAGTGGAAAGTTCAAGGACATGCTCAACGGGGCGCGCGAGATGAGCAAAGAGGAGAAGGAGTATGTGCAGGGGCTCGTGATGCAAACCTACGAACGATTCCTCGGCATCGTCGCCACTGCGCGCAAGCTGGATGCTGCCGCGCTGCGAAACGGTCCCGCCGATGGGCGCATTCTCAGCGGCACGGATGCCTATGCTGCGAAATTGGTGGACGAGTTGGGCTACATCGAAGACGCCTATGAAAAGGCCCGCTCTCTCGGCAATGCGCCTGGAGCCGAGGTGGTCCGCTATGTGCGGACCTACAGTTTCGACCGCTTCCTGCGCCTCTTCGGCGAGTCCTCATCGGCCAAGGTTGAAATCGGCCTGCCGGGAAAAAAATACGCCCTCGAGCCAGGTCGTGTCTATTTGCTGCCACCGTTCTTCGCCCCCTGGGGGGGGAACGCCCCGTGAAAAAAACGCGCATCGACACATCCGGGCAGCAGGCGGCATTGCAATCGCCCTTTGCCGCACTGGAAATGGAAGGGCTCCCCGACGCGCCGCCGCAACTCGAGCGCGAGACGCCTGCCGTTGTGCCAACGAAAATGGGCCGCATCGTGCTGCGTCGCGAGAAGGCCCAAAGGGGCGGGAAAACCGTTGTGGTGGTGTCGGATTTCGAGCTCCGCATCTCAGATGCCGAAATCGAGGACTTTGCACGCAAGGCCCGCCAGGCCTGTGGCTGCGGGGGCACAGTTCGGGGACGCGAGATTGAACTCCAAGGCGACAATGCTCCAAAAATCCGTGCCTATTTCGAAGGCGCTGGATTCCGTGTCGCCGGCGTTTGAGCGGTGCGTGGCGTTGGCAGTGGGGGGTTATTTTTTGAGTTCGATGGTTTGTCCACCGGCGCGGTTGGAGATGCGTTTGAGTTCTTTGGTGTCTTCTTCGGAGGCTTCGAAGGTGATGAAGTTGAAGCGGCAGGGGTCGTCGGAGGCGTCTTTGACGGAGTCGGTGGCTTTTTTGAAATCGTTCCAGGGGATGCCTTGCGGGTGGAGGGAGGATTGGAAGCTGCCGTCGGAGATGAGGAAGACGACATCGGGCTTCATTTTGGAGGCGATTTCCAGGACGCCGACGACTCCGCTAGGACTGGGTACACCTTTGCCTGAGGAGGGGATCATTCCGGATTCCACCCATTCATTTTCAACCCAGGCAATGGCGGCGTCGCGGTTGGAGTTGGTGGCGGGGACCAGTTCGTCGCTGAAGGGTTTGTAGTTTCGCGAGAATTGGATGATGCCGAAGCGGGAGGTGATCGGGAGTTTTTTGATGAGTTCGATGGTTTCGAGTTTGATTTTCGCGAGGGGAACGCCTGCCTTTTCGGCCTTGGTTTTGACGGAGGTCGAGACATCGAACATGAGGAGGACGCGTTGACCATCGGATTGGATGCCGAGAAAGCTCATGCCTTTTCCAAATCCGCCGCTTCCTGTGGCGGCGGAGCCTGCGCCCGCGCCCATCGCCTCGCTTGTGCTGAGGGAGGAGATTTGATCGGAGATGATTTGAGACGGGTCCAGTGGCAGCATCTGGTCGAGCGGGAGGTCGGGCACTGCGGGGAGGGCAAAGGAGGTCGGGCGGGTGCTTTGGAGTTTGTCGTTGAAGGTGGGCTTCGGTGCGATGGCGTCGAGCGCAGCCATGTTCATTTTGTGCTCCCGTTTTTTTGCCGGGAGGCGGATGTCGCGTTGAACAACAAAGTTCGCAGGTGGCGGGAAGATGTATTTTGCAACGACAAAAATGCCGGCGACGATCCCGGCTGCAACATGGAGAATGATGACTCCGATAAGGATTGTGCCGAGCATGGCCCAGCGGCGTTTCTTGGCTGCGGCGCTTTCGGAAAGGAATGATTCGATGGCGGCCATGTTCACTCCTCGTCTCCGGCATCGGCGAAGGTGACGCCGGTGATTTTTGCCTGCGCGCAGACATTGAGCACATGGACGATGCGCTCGTGGTTGGCGGCATCATCCGCATCGATCGTTATGAGGGCCTCGCTTTTGTTGGAGTCGGCGGATTCCTTGAAGCGTTTCAGTGTGGCGAAGAGAGCGGGCATTTCGGCGCTCGCCGGGGAGTCCATCGGTTGGTCATTGAGCACGACTTGCCCGTTCGGCTGGATCTGGATGCGTTGCTCGTCGGGGATTTCAAGGGCCTCCTCCTGGGCGACGGTGCCGGGGAGCCCGATGTTGATGTCGCTCTCCTGTTTGACCGGTTTGGCCGACACCATGAAAAAAACGAGCAGCAGGAAAACCATGTCGATCATGGGGCCCATCTGCATTTCCACGGTTTGGACATCTTTTTTGCGGAGGCGCATGGAAGTTTTAAGTTTTAAGAATTAAGTTTTAAGGAGCGTGGGAGGGGTGTGTTCACGCCGTCTTTGGGCGCGTCCGGAGGCCACGCCCTACCATGCTGAGATATGGAAGCGGGTTGCAGTCTCATCAATCCTGGTAGGTTCCAAAAATGACATTCACCGCACCGGCTTCGCTGGCGATGCGCATGAGTTCCTTGATCTGTTTTCCAGGCGTGTTTTTGTCGGCGCGGACATAGAGGCGGAGGGGAGGTGTGACCTTGAAGCGTTCCTTGAGGTGGGCGGTGAGTTGCTTTTTATCGGCAGGGGTTTGGCCGATGTAGTAGGTGCCGTCTTTATCGATGCTGATGATGTCGCGGTTTGAAAGGTCATCCGGGATGGAGGCGTTGGAAGCCGTCGGAAGCTTGATTTCCACATTCACCTGCTCCTTGGAAATCTTGGTCGTCACCATGAAAAAAATGAGCAGGAGGAATGTCATGTCGATCATCGGCGCGAGTTGAAAGCCGATCTCGTCCTCTTGTTTTTTAGCGAGCTTCATGAAGCATGGTTCGAGGGGTTATTCCGGGGCGTGCGCGTAGTCGGCGGACGCGATTTTGATTTCGCCGCTGAGGAGATCGAGCATGAAGGTGACGCGTTTCTGGATATTCGCCATGTTGATTTGGAGAAGATTCCGGAAATAGAAATAAAGGAACATGGCCGGGATGCCGATGAAGAGGCCGCCTGCGGTGGTAATCATGGCCTCGCCGATGCCTCCTGCGAGGTCTGCGGGTTCGGATTTTCCGGCTGCGAGCATGTCGAAGCTCGTGATCATGCCGGTGACTGTGCCGAGGAGGCCGAGCATCGGGCCGATCGTGGCAAAGACATTGAGGTAGTTCACCCAGAGGTTGAGTTTGGTTTCCTCGTTGGCGAGGGTTTCGCTGGCGGCCTGCTCCATGGAGGCCTTGTTGGCGAGGTCTCGTTCGAAGTTCACCTTGAGCAAGGCCGCCGCCATCGTGTTGGCGAAAACATTCGGCTGGGAGTGGCAGAGCGAGTAGGCGGAGGATGCGTCCCTCACCTGCATGAATTGGCCGATCGCCTCGGCCTGGGCATGGGGGAGCATTTTTTGCCGTTGATGTGAAGGAGACAATAAATAGCCACGGCCGCCGTGCCGATCGAACAGGCCAGGAGCGGCCACATGAGAGGGCCGCCGGCGTAGAAGGAGTCGAGGAGTGTTTTGTCCTTCGGTTGTTTTGCAGCGGCGGGTTTGGACTTCTTGTCTTCGGCGTGTGCGGGCGTTGCGGCGGAGACCACGGCTATTGCGAGGAGTGCGGATGCGAGGATTGTTTTACTTATGTTTTTCATGAGTCTTTCGGCTTTTTCTTTTTTTCTTTGGCGGGCTTCGGCGTTTGCTGCGGGGATGTTGATGGTTCGGCGGCCGGGGGTGTCTGGGTTGGAGCGGTGCCAGCCTGCAGCTCTTTTTTGGCTTCGATTTCCCAATCCACCGCGAGTTGCTCGGGTTTGAGAGACGCGAGGTAAGTCCGTGCCAGCTCCGCTTCCGGCGTTGCCGGATAAAACGCGAGGATGTCGCGGGAGGTTTCGATCGCCAGTTGATCCTCGCCGCTGGTGCGATAGATTCCCACGGTCCCCCAGAGGCCTCGGGCGGCTTTCTCGTTGTTCGTGCCAAAGAAAAGTGACGGGTAGAGGTAAAGCTCCAGCGCGCGCCTGTGAAGCTGGTGGCGCTCGTTGATCACGGCGGGATCGATATCCCAGCGCGGGTTTTCCTTCAGGAAGGCGCGTAGGGATTTTTCTGCAGCTTGAGCCATGAGGTGGTTCGCTTCGATGAGGATTTCGGGGTCCTCTGTTTCCGCAGCGAGTGTTTTTGCCTCTTCAATGGCTTTTGCGGCTTTGCCCGTAGCGGTCATCGCGCGGAGGCGTCCCTCGCGGGCGCGGGCTTTGTCCGATGCCTGCCAGGCTTTTTCTTCGACCAGAGTGAACAACTCAAGTGCGCGGACGGCATTTTTCCGCTCCTTGGTGGCCAGTAGGGCGTTTCCGAGCGCACAGCCGATGGAGGCTGAAGGGGAGCGTGGAAAATCGAGCCAGAGGCGGAATTTTTCCCAATATTGTTCGAGTGCGGGAATGTCCTGAATCGTTGCGGATTGGATGGCCGCGTCGCGGGTTGTATCGATTGCGAAATTGATCGATTGAACATCGATTCTCGGTAGGGCGATGGATGGAACCGCCTGCGGAGAGGATCCTGCCTGTGCGGGAATATCGATTTGCAAGCGGATGAATTTGTCATCGAGCGAAATGATTTTCCCGACGCGGCGGTTGCCCGTTTTCATTTGGAGTACATCCTGCGCGTGGCCGATGGATGTCGCTGCGAGAAGGATGAGGAGTGTGCGTTTCATCCTTGTTCGGGTGACTCCTCGTGCGGGTTTGTGTCTTCAACGGACTTGGAAGGCAGTGGTCCGCCAAGAGTCTGCAGACGGGCCTTGGCGGTTTTTGCTTCCGGGAAATCCTCGAGCTCGGTTTTGGAGAGGAACTCGCTGTAGGTGCGGCGGGCTGCGGTGGAATTCTGGATTTTTTCAAACGCCTCGCCGCTGCGTGCGTAGGCGCGTGCCACCCATGGTCTCCATCGGCCGTGCATGAGGTAAACGCGTTGGTAGTACGGGATGGCGAGTTTGGGATTCTCCTCGGTCATGTGCAGGTCGCCAATGAGGCAAAGGGCCTCGGCTTTGTTTTCGCCGGATGCGGCTGCATTTTTGAGCACCTCTTCGAGAACCCTTCGCGCTTCGGCGGGCCGTCCGCGTTTTTGGAGCAGCCTGGCTTTGGACAGCATCGTCGGGGCGAAGAGTTGGGTGCCGAGATTTTCGCGTTCGAAGCGGTTGAACCAATCCAGCGCGGCTTTTTCGTTGCCTTGCTGGAGCTCCACTTGCCCGAGTGCGGCGAGGATGCGGTCCTTTTGCATTGCGCGGGGGTTCCATCGCAGCGAGTCGCGCAGCATTTCCTCGCCTTGCTTTGTCTGGCCGGACTCCAGCAGGGCATTGCCAAAATCCACGAGCAGTGCGGGATTGGCCTCGCGCACATCGGCCAAGGCCGCCGCCTCGATCAAGAGGGATTGTGAGAGCTGGGGGTCGGATTTTTTGAGCGCCTGGGCTTGGCCATGGAGGAGACGCATGCGGAGGGTCTTCTGTTTCTGATTGCCCGCTTCGGCGATCATGTCGCCTAGGATGGCGAGGTATTCGGCGGATTCGGCAGGGCCCCTGTAAAAACGGGCGAGCGAGGGGAAGAGGTCGTCCACCGAGCGGATTTCGGGGTCGTTGCCGAGATCGCGGATCGCCTGCCAGTAGATTTCGCGGGCTTTTTCCGGCTGCTCGTGTTTGCGGTAATACCAGCCCAGATTGGCGATGGCCTCCGCGACTCGTGGCGAGCGGGGGTGGTTCTTGGCGAAATCCTGCATGAGACTGCGGTATTGTTCATAGTCCTCAAGAAGCTTAAGGGCCTCGGCGGTTCGGAAGACTCCCTCCTCGTAGGGCTTGGTGTCCGTCGCGGGAATCTCTCGAAAAACCACGATGCCCTCCGGGACAAAGCCCTCGTTCATGAGTGCGTTGCCAAGCAGGACGCGGGCCTCGCTGTTTTCCGTCTCGCCGGGGAATTTCACAAGGTAGTCATGGAGTTCGTCTATCGCGGTGCCATAGCGTTCGAGTTGTTGAGAACAATAGGCTTTGCGGAAGACGGCCGAGCCCCTGTGCAGGCCCTTGGGATGCTTTTGCAGGTAGGCATCCATGAGTTCGCGGCATTTCTCGAATTGCTTGTCGAACGAATAGGTCATGCCGAGCCAGTAGGCGCCGCTGTCGGCGAGGCTGTTTTTCGGATATCGCGTCAGGAATTCTTCGAATGCCTTTGCGGCGTCGGCATTTTTTTCCGCTTGGAGTAGCGTGAAACCTTTCAGGAAACATGCTCTCGGGGCGGATTCGGAGTTTGGAAAACGCTTGGCTATCTCCTCGAAGGCGGTTGCGGCCTCATCGTAGCGGAGACTGGATTGCAGGGCCTCTGCTTGCATGAGAGAGACCTGCGGCAGGAGTGGGGACTCGGGAAATTTGAGTGTGAATTCCTTCGCGGCGTCGATGGTTTGTGGCCAGTCTCCCAAGGCGCTCCAGCAGCGGACGACATTGACGGCGGCTTGTTCGGTGACCTTGTCGGGTGGAAGCTCCTTGAGCATACCTTGCATGATGAGAGCTGCCTCGCGGTGGCGTTTCATTTGGAGATAGGCGATTGCGAGGCGGAAGCGCAGGGCCGTGTCGAAGTTCTCGATTTTCTGGAAATTTTCCGTCTCGCGTTGCACTTCGTTTACCAGACGCGTGTAGAGGATTTTCTGGTAGGGGTCGTCTG
>CAXNGJ010000057.1:0-6871 GCA_964201895.1 Terrimicrobiaceae bacterium | reverse complement strand
CTTTGAAGTTCCAGAGTTTTTGTCCCTCGAGGGAGAGAACGAAGGCTATGAACTCCTCGGCGGCGGCGCGGTTCGGAGCGCCTCGCAGAAGCCCGATGGGATCGACTCCCACGGAGGAACCGCCGGCCGGGGTGAAGTATTGAAGGCGCGAGGGGGCATGGCCGATTTTTACAGCCTCACTTTGGAAGCGGCCATAGAAATCAATGCACATCCCGATCGCCGCATCGCCGAGAGAAACATCGAGCGGAATTTTCGGTGCCGAGTCAGTGAAGTAACGGGCATTGGCAGAAGCGGCTTGAATGATCTCCAATCCGCGCTTCCAGCCGAGGGCAAGGATATCCTCACCGTCGTGACCTGTTGCACGAACGAGTTCCTGCATTTGCTGTTGGATGACCATTTCAAAAGCCCGCGCGGCCGATCCGCTCTTGGTGGGATCGGCAAGTGCGACCTGACGGTAGAACACAGGATTTGTGAGATCTTTCCAGGATGAGGGCATCTCCCGAACTCCGAGGCGCTGCAGGGAATCGGTATTGTAACAGATACCGAAGGAGGAAAGGCACGCACCGATCCACAGGGCGCGGGGGTCGTAGAACTGCTCCCCAGAGACGCTCTGGGGAATCGAATCCTCGGCGAACCATTTCGGATGGTTTTTGATCACATCGGTGGCCACAAGGCGACCAGCTTTCGCCTGCTGCTCGAAATCATAGGACCCGCCGCCGAAAAAGAGGTCGATGCCGATACCGGTATTGGAGTTCAAAAAAGACCGGCGAACCGCCTGCTCAGGCGTATCTGCTGTGGGATCATCCGTGAGTTTGATTTTTGAGTTGTCGAACGCGGCGGCAAGTTCCGGCGTCCAGGTTTTGCCTTGGGAGGTCCATGCGTATTGGAAGGCGGCAAGGTATTCCCCGGCGAGGAAGCGCGAGATCTCGCTTGTTCCACCCGGCAGGCGCCAGTCGATGCGGATCGAGCGACTGTTTTTGTTTTGATAGTGCCGCGCAAAGGCGACGCTGAACTCGTGACGAACCGCCTCGTTGTGGGGGGAGATGATCACCAACGTCTCGTCGGCGCTCGCGAGGAGATTCTGGTGGGGCTTGAGCAGGAAAGGCACTGCCAGCACAAGAGCGAGAGCCGCAAGCACCAGAAGGATTCTTGGGCTCATAGCGGGCAGGACAGTTTCATTTCCAGCTCAGGGTTTGAGAACCACGACATCTTCCACACTCGCGACCGCGAAAAATTCCTGTCCCTGACCACGGGCGGAGATGTGTGGATTCAATTCAAAAACCTTCAAGTCGTGAGCCGAAGCCTGAAGCCGGTATTGAGCCACCTCGCCGAGATAAACCGACTCGCCGATGCGACCCTTTACGGAGTTCATCGCGGTAGGAGCGGAGCGAAGCGACCAACTTTCGGGCCGGATGCTGAGCGAAACTGAATCCCCGGCAGAAGGCTTCCACTCGGGATCGCCGAGAAAGCCTTCGAAAAGACCCTCGTTGGTTTCAACGAGAGCTTTTGCGCCATCGAGGGATTGGATTTTGCCGTTGAGGAAATTTGTTTCGCCGATGAAGTCCGCCACGACGCGCGTTTTGGGTCGGCGATAAACTTGCTCGGGCGTCCCGATCTGAGCGATGCGCCCGCCTTCGAGTACGGCCATGCGATCGGAAATCGAGAGGGCCTCCTTTTGGTCATGCGTGACATAAATCGCCGTGAGTCCGTTCTCCTTGCAGACGCGCCGAATCTCAGAGCGCATCTCCAAGCGGAGCCGAGCGTCGAGGTTGGAAAGGGGTTCGTCGAGAAGCACACAACGGGGGCGGATCACCAAAGCCCGGGCCAGTGCCACGCGTTGCTGCTGTCCACCCGAGAGTTGCGCGATTTTCCTTTCCGCATAGGGACCCATCTGAACGGATTCCAGCGCGGCTTGGACCCGCTGGCGAATTTCCGCCTGGGGAACGCGCCGTTCCTCCAAACCGAAGGCGACATTTTTAGCCACCGTCATGTGTGGCCAGAGGGCGTAGCTCTGAAACATCATTCCCGTATTGCGCTTGTGGGGAGGCAGGGCGGTCACATCCTCGTCGCCAAAGAAAATCCGCCCCTCGTCGGGAATGTAAAAACCGGCGATGTTGCGAAGGAGTGTCGTTTTCCCGCATCCGCTGGGGCCGAGAAGAAAAAACAACTCGCCCGGTTCGATGCGGAGAGAAATGCCGTTCAACGCCACTGCATCACCGAATTTTTTAACGAGTTTGTCGATGGTGATCGCGATCATGGCCTAGTGGGATTTCAACTACGGCAGGGCGGCAGCCCAAGCGGATCAAGCCCGCTATTGCTGTGGAGCAGTGGGAGCACCGCCTCCGAGGCGGGAAAGTTGTCCGGCGGACATCCGGGCGGCGAGTGATGCCGGAAACTGGGTCACGACCATATTGAAACCACGTCGGGCCTCCTCGATCTGGAATCCGCGAAGAAGGATTTCTGCTTCGGTGTAAGCAGCAAAGGGAGTCGCATAGCTTTGCGGGAATTGGGTGACCACTTGCTGGCAAGTAGCCATGGCGGATTGAACATCACCTGCCGCATCTTGATTCATAGCGACTCCCAGAAGCGCCCCGCCTGCCAGAGGATGCTTGGGAAAACGGTTCAGGAATTCCCGGAAGGCGGTGGTGGATTTTTCCATGTTTCCAGCCTCGCGCTCCGCTGCCGCGATCTGCATGAGCGCATCGGCTGCAGGCATGGATTTTGGAAACTTGTCGACCACGGTTTGCAGGCCGGAGATTCCCTGCGCCTCGGCGAGGAGCATTTGCGCGGCAGCATTTTGACTGGAAGAGTAGGCGAACCATGCAGCCACGACCACGCCTCCGACGACGATCGCGGCAAGGATTCCAAGTATGAGAGATTTGTTTTTCTCCCAGAAGAGATCCCATTCCAGCGAGGGGTCTTCAAGGACAGGACCTTGAAGGACGGGTTGTTGAGTGGGTTCCATCAGGCTCCCACCTCCGCGCGGGCTTCGTCTGCGAGGGCGGTGCTGAGGTAGCGTTCGCCTGTCGAGCAGCCGATAGTGACGATGAGCTTGCCGGCATTTTCAGGGCGCTTCGCGACTTGGATGGCCGCGTGGACATTCGCGCCGGTACTGATGCCACCGAGAATGCCCTCCTCCTTGGCCAGTCGACGAGCCATGGCAAAAGCCTCATCGTTGGTGACCTGGATGCACTCGACAATTTGGGATTCCCCAGCGGAATTTTTCAGGTGGAGGTTGTTGGGAAGAAATCCGGCGCCGGTGCCTTGGATTTTGTGCGGGCCGGGCTTGAGAGGTTCTCCAGCGAGGGTTTGAGAAATAACAGGCGAATCCTTCGGCTCGACAGCGATCGCTTGGAGAGAGGATTTGCGGGGCTTGAGGGCTTCCACGCAGCCTGTGATCGTGCCGCCGGTTCCAACCGCTGCGACGATGATGTCTACTTTTCCATCCGTATCGCTCCAGATTTCCTCTGCAGTGGTTTTGATGTGAATGGCAGGGTTCGCGGGGTTGTTGAATTGCTGGGGCATCCAGGAATTTGGAGTCTCTTGAACGAGTGCCTCAGCCTTCGCGATCGCGCCGCGCATTCCCTCGGAACCGGGCGTGAGAACGAGCTTCGCTCCAAGCATGGCAAGGAGCGTCCGTCGCTCGAGGCTCATCGTTTCGGGCATGGTGAGGATCATTTTGTAACCCTTGGCCGCCGCCACGAAGGCCAATGCGATGCCGGTGTTTCCGCTGGTGGGCTCGATAATGACCGTGCCGGGTTTGAGAATGCCACGTTGCTCGGCATCCTCGATCATGGCCATGCCGATGCGGTCTTTCACGCTTCCGAGCGGGTTGAAAAATTCACACTTGAGCGCAATCGTGGCCGGAAGCCCGGCGGTGACGCGGTTGAGCTTGACGAGAGGTGTGCGGCCGACTGTTTCGACGATGCTGTTGTAGATGTTGCCCATGGGTCTTGGATTGAGCCGCACATCCTACACAGGCGGGAGCGGGCGGTGAAGTTTTTAGTTTGACTTACCCGGTGGTGCGCAGGCCGCTGGCAATGGCGTTGATACTTAGCAAAACTTCAGGAAGCAGGCGATTTTTCGCCGCAGGCTCCGCAGCGCGCCACTCAGCGAGAAGCTTCGTCTGGTGAACATGGAGCGCACGGAGGCCCGAGTCGCGCAAGGCAAGCGTCTTCAGCATGCGGGGACGGCGTTTCTCCAAAGCGCCACCAAAGACGAGAGACATCATTTCACGGGTGGAATCAAATTCGGTCAGGATGATGTTCAGAATCTCCTTCCGCACCCGCGTATCGCCGACCAATCCGGCATAGATGGAGATGATCTCGCGATCCGCACTGGCTAGGTTCGTTTCCACATTCGTCAGCACATAGTAGAGGAATGGCGACTTTTTGAGGTTGGCGCGGAGATTTTGAAAAAGCTTGGGGCGCTCCGCCTGAAGGCGCTGTAGAGCGGATCCGACACCGAACCACCCGGGAAGATAATGGCGACTTTGGTTCCAACTGAAGACCCAAGGAATCGCGCGGAGATCGGCGAGCGTGCGCTGACCAGTGCGTCGGGAGGGACGCGAACCGATGCGGCTCGTCTCGAGGGCATCAATCGGCGTGGCCTCCGAAAAATAGGACATGAAACTCGGATGACTGATGAGCGCGGTGTAGGCATCGCGGCTGGCTGCTGAGAGGAATTCGCAGGATTCCTTGAATTCGCCGTCGATGGGGACAGGCAGGTCGTTGAAGGAAACCGCGGCGACGCCCGCTTGGAGCAACTCCAAATTGTAAACCGAGGAGGAAATGGTGCCGTATTTCTGGGAAATGGTCTCTCCCTGCTCGGTGACGCGCAGGTTACCGCGCGCGGAACCCTGCGGTAGAGCGGACAGAAAACGGTGGGTCGGCCCCGCGCCTCTGCTGATCGTGCCACCGCGTCCGTGGAAGAAGCGGATTTTGACACCCGCATCGCGCCCGACTTGGGCCAAGGCGCTTTGGGATTGGTGGAGTGCCCACTGACTGGCGAAGATGCCGCAATCCTTGTTGCTGTCGCTGTAGCCGATCATGACCTGCTGCACGGGCAAGTTGCACTGCTTGGGAAATTTTTCATTCACGCTTTTGCGGTGGAACTCAAGACTCCGAATCGTGACCGGATGCTTCAGGAATTGCCTGACGATGCCGGGTCCTTGCTCCAAGTCCTCGAGGGTCTCAAAAAGCGGGACGACAGGTAGGTCGCACACAAGGCCATCCTCCGTCCAACGCGCCAAGCCGGCCTCTCGCGCGAGGAGATAAACAGCGAGCAGGTCGGAAAGACGGCGCGTCATACTGACGATCAGAGATCCGATGCCATCGACTCCGTGTTTGGCGATGTGGTTGCGCAGGACATTGTAGCAAGCCAGGACATCATCCGCCTCTCGACCGGCAGGAGTTCCTGCACTCAAGAAAGGGCGCGGCGAGCGGAGTTCTTCTTCCAAAAACGCCAGGCGTCGATCCTCGCCCCACTCGGAGAACTTGTGGTCCTCCGCGCCTCCCGCCTCGAGGAGCCCATCAATCGCCAGATCGTGTAAGCGGCTATTCTGACGGATATCCAGATTCGCTAGGTGAAAACCAAAAGTGTCTAGCGCGCGGCGCACGGGATTCACGGCAAAGTCGGCAAGGCGTCCGGCGCCGCCGGCGTGAAGCGCCTCGGAAAGTTGTTTCAGATGAGCCTCGAGTTCGGCCGGTTGTTGAAAACGAACGCCACTTTCCAGAATTTTTGCGTCTTCGATCTCCCCGGTTGAAACCGGCAGGCGGTTCTGAAGGTGGAGCACAAACTGACGCCACGGTTCGTCGGAATACGACTGCGACAATGCTTGAGCGAGTGAGGGCGTTTCACGACGGAACTTGTCGAGTGCGCTTTGCAGTTCCTCCGTGAAGTCCTGAAAATTGCTGGAGAGTGGGAGGTTGGCCGCCAAATCCTCCAACTCGCGGTGCAGAACAATCAAGGCGCTGAGGCGAAGCTCGCGGAGCGTGGTGTCGGTGACAGCGGCCGTGACAAGCGGATGCCCATCCCTGTCGCCCCCGACCCATGTGCCGAAGCGAATTTTGGGCATTCCCATGGGATCGGCAATCAGCAAGGGATCAAAGCCCGCGCCTCGCCAGGCTTCACGAAGGCGGTGGTCGAGTCGCGCCAGTGCGGGAGGAAAAACCTCGCGCAAATAATAAATCACCCCCCGGCGTTCCGTTGCGACATCCGGCTTTTCGAGCAGAATTTCACCGGTCCTCCAAAGGCGTTCCAAAATGACTTTGAACTCCTCGCGCAAGGCCTGCTGCTGATTTGGCGAGAGCGACTGACCCTCGCGGGATATCAGCAAACGATAGAGAGATCGGTGTTGCTCAAGAACAGCCGCGCGTTTCGCTTCGGTGGGATGCGCGGTGAGAACAGGTTCGATGCAGAGAGTTGGCAGAAGTACAGCGATGTCCGAAGGCGACATTCCGGAAGCGGACAACTCCGCCAACCGGCTTTGCCAGAGGCCCGGCTCGGCTTCGCCGCCGGATTCGATTTCACGAAGCTGGCGTGTGCGTGCGGCCGTATTCTCCTCAACCATGTTGAGTAGCTGAAAAGCAATCGATGTGGCTTGTTCAAAGCCCTCGCAGCCTGCCTGCTTGGAACCCACCCACGGCAGGCGATCGGCCACCGCGTTTTCCCCCAACTCCCTGAGAACCTCCTCCAAGCAACCCATGAGAAAATCGAGGTCGTTGGATATTTTTTCGAAACCCTGTGCGATATAATGCGTCGTTTTTTTCACCCTGACGCAGGACTTTTACGATTTTCTAAAAAATATCAATCGCAGGTTTTGATCCGAGGCGTGGCTGGTTCGGAGTGGATGCAGTGACCCGTCCGCTCG
>CAXNGJ010000056.1:0-6921 GCA_964201895.1 Terrimicrobiaceae bacterium | reverse complement strand
CAGGGAGAATACCGCGCCACGACATCGGAATAAATCTCCATGAGTCGTGAGAAGACTGTTCTCCAGGAGTAGCGTCCACGCGCCTCCTCGCTGGCACGCAATCCGGCGGCGCGAAGATCAATGGTGAATTTGCCCTCGATGGCTTCTGCAAGTGCCGATGGCGAGTTTTCTGTAGCCCACTGCTTCTGGTCGGAAAAAATAATGCGATCCATGTAGCTTCCTTTGATGCCGACAACCGGCGTTCCGCTCGCCTGGCTCTCCAAGGCAACGAGGCCGAAGGTCTCCTGCACACCGGGATGCACGAAAAGGTCGGCGGCACGGTAGATTCGGGCGAGTTCGGCTGGGTCGGCGCAATAAGGCATCCAATGCACGCCCGGCGTTTGTTTTTGAAGATCGATCAATGATGAACGCTGGGTACCGTCCCCGAGGCAGAGAATCTCGTAGGGCTCGCGTGACCGCGCGCGCAGGAGAGTGTAGGCCTCGAAGAGCGTTCTGACATTTTTCTCTGTGGCGAGGCGACCGACATACAGCAGGAGGCGGGCGTCATTCGAAATTCCGAGTTGTGCGCGCGTGGCGGGGCGGTCGGCGGCGGGCTCGGGGCGGAAAATCTCGTCATCAACCCCAAGGTCAACGGTGTGGGTATTCTCGACGCCCCACCCTCCCAAAAGCCCGGACAGGATTGGACTCGGAACGAAGGTGCATTCGAATCGGTTGTAAAGAGTGGCGACATATTTTCGACAAATCTCCTCTGCGATCGAGACAGTGAGAGGCCCCATGAACTTTCCGACGGTGCGCAGAATGGATTCCGAAAAGTGCGAATGGTAAAAGCCAACAACCGGGATATCGAGGCCACGACCAGAGGCAACGGCTTTCCAGGCGACTTGATACGGATCACCGGATTCGATGATGTGGGGCCTTTCTTTTTCCAGAACCTCTTCGACAAGGTGGAGCTTGGTGAGGGCGCGGTAGCGTGACGTGCGTGAGAGGAGCGGCGAGGCGATCGTGTAAACACGCACGGTGTCATCGCCGGAAGATGCGGTCTTTTCGCCGGGCACAATAACGATGTGCTGGCAGTCTGGCCTGTGACGCCGGAGAAAAGCACTCTTCTGCTCGATGTACCGTCTGACTCCCCCACTGACGGGCGAGTAGAACTGCGTGAGATCGCAAATTTTCAAAAGCGAGGGCTTTTACTCCGAGTCGGCCAGCCAGCGTTCGGCCTCGATCGCCGCCGCGCACCCCTGCCCTGCGGCCGTGATAGCTTGACGGTAGACATGGTCGGCCACATCGCCAGCCGCGAAGACTCCGGACACATTAGTGCGCGTGCCGCCGGTTTGAACCAAGTAGCCATTCGAATCGGTGGTGAGGCTCTTGCGAAAGGGTGCGGTGTTTGGCTCGTGGCCGATGGCGACGAAAACGCATTTGAGGGCCAACTCGGATGTCGTGCCGTCCTTCAGATTTTTCAGGTGAACTCCGCTCAACTCACCAGCATCGTCGGTGATATAGCCGGTCACGGCCGAGTTCCAGACTGGCTTAATTTTGGGATTTGCCAGCGCCCGGTCGGCCATGATTTTCGAGGCACGGAGAGTATCGCGGCGGTGAATGAGATAAACTTCCGAGGCAAAGCGCGTGAGGAATGTGGCCTCTTCGCATGCCGAGTCACCGCCACCGACGACGCACACGGGAACATTCCGGTAAAAAGCGCCATCACAGGTCGCACAGGAGGTCAGCCCGTGCCCGATGAGAGCTTGCTCGCCCTCGATGCCAATGTAGCGGGGAGATGCACCGCTGGCGATGATGAGTGACTTCGTCTCTATCCAATGACCGTCCACTTTCAGCCGATGCGGAGTGCCGGGTTCGAATTCCTCCACGACGCCGTATTGGAACCGTGCGCCGAATTTTTCAGCCTGCTGATGCATCCGCTGGATCAATTCCGGACCGTCAACACCGTCCGGGAATCCTGGGAAATTTTCCACGGCCGTCGTGGTGGTGAGCTGTCCGCCTGGGAGACGTCCCTCGAGAACAAGCGGCGAAAGATTGGCGCGTGCGGTGTAGATTGCGGCGGTGAGTCCGGCACAACCGGTGCCAACAATAATGACGTTTTCCATAAACAGGAGGAGTAAACACGAACACCAGCTCCTTGCGAAATGAATAATTTTAACCCAATAAAATATCGCTCCCGCACCAGTACGACCGCCAAAAGGAATAAAAATCCGGTGAAAAAGACCTTCCCTACTGCACCTCAGTGGGGTCGTTAGTTATAACTTACGCCTATTCCAAAAAACGCTCCCACATCGACAAGATTCTTCATGAGGCATGATATGCCACCTCCCATGGCAGCCAACTCGTTGCTTACCCCCCGGCAAAGGACTTAGGGCTGTCGGAAAAAATTCGAAACACCCGGTTCCTCGATACTCGAGAGGACAAAAGCCGCGAGTTAAGCCATGAGCATATTGCAATCGGGTGTTTTTGTGCGGAAGTGAAAATTTTTTCCGGAAGGGCGAAGCCATTCTCGGGAAAATTGGCCGAGGATTGGAGATGGCCTGTTGGTTGAATAGGCGATCGCCATGATTGGGAAAAGGAATACAGCCTTTCCATTCCCTGCCAAACTCCTTTAGCCTCAGTGAATGAAATACGCATTTCTCGGAGCGGGAAAAATGGCATCCGCCATCATTCAAGGAATGTTGCGCGGCAAGGTATGCAATGCGGACGACATCATCGCCTCATGCCCCGAGGTACCAATTCTGCAAAGCCTTAGGGATGCCACGTCGGTGCGCGTAACAACCTCAAATGAAGAGGCCGCAGGCGCAGCCCCCGTTGTGATGCTTTGCGTCAAGCCGCAGGAGGCAGAGGCCGCCATTCGACAGGCCGGTGAGTCCCTTGATGGAAAACTCCTCATCTCGATTGCTGCGGGACTCAGTATGACAACCTTGGCAAAAATGGCACCCAAATGCCGTATCATTCGCGCCATGCCCAACACGCCCGCTCTCATCGGCCGGGCCGCGACAGCATTCACGGGTGCCGAGAACGCCACACAAGCAGATAAAGACTGCGCCGAAGCAATCTTCGCTAGTGTGGGAGCTGTTTCCTATGTTCAGGAAAAACTACTCGATGCCGTTACCGGCCTGAGCGGAAGTGGACCGGCGTATATTTTTCTGGTCATCGAAGCGCTCACCGATGGCGGTGTATCCTGCGGGCTTCCCACGAATCTCGCGCGCGAACTTGCCATCCAAACCGTGCTGGGAGCGGCGGAACTCGCCAAGGAAACCGGCGAGCATCCCGCGATTCTGCGCGAAATGGTGACGAGCCCCGGAGGAACCACGGCTGCAGCTCTCGGCGAACTGGAACAGCACGGGGTCCGTGCTGCGTTCATCCAAGCCGTCCGCGCCGCAGACCGGCGCTCGAAGGAACTCACGAGCCAATGATACACCGCGCTGCCGTTCACACCCTTCTGGCGGCATGCGCACTCGGATTCGCGCAAGTCCTCCCCGCACAGGAAACGGATAAAAATTTTACCCCACGTGCGCTGCCAGCGGCTATTGCAGAGGGGAATGTCGCCTTTGAGCGCAAGGATTACGCTGCTGCAAGAAACGCCTACACCCTCGTTTTAAGGCTAGAACCAGACAACCTGATGGGCCTTGTAAACCTTGGCATGGTTGAATTCTATTCAGGCGATCCCGACAAAGCCGAGGAACTACTCAAAAAGGCGGTCCGCCAGCGCCTCGAGTCCGCCCCGGCATGGCTCACGCTCGGGATGATCTACATGGATCGTAATGAGCCGGACGCAGCGATTGCGGCCCTCTCGCAAGCCATGTTGCAGGATCCCTTGAACGCCCGAACACGCAACTTCCTTGGCGTTGTCATGGGTCGACGGGGTTGGATTGAAGGCGCGCAGCACGAACTTCGCCGGGCCGTCGAACTTGACCCCTCGTATGCCGACGCCCACTACAATCTCGCCGTCTTTTACCTGGAGGAACAACCGCCCGCCGTCGAGCTTGCACGACGGCACTATCAAAAAGCCATCGAACTCGGGGTTGAAAAAAATCCCGAAATGGAAAAGTTATTCAGCACACCGCCAAAAAAACCTTAGCTTCACGATATGACCGCCCGCCTGCTTCCAGCATTCCTCTGCCTCCTTTCTATCATTCCCCTCCACGCCCAGACCGCCCCGGAGATCACGGCCAAGTCGGCGATCCTCGTGGATGCGAACACCGGCAAGGTTCTCTTCTCAAAAAACGACACCACACAACGAGCCGTCGCAAGCACTCAGAAGCTCCTCACCGCCCTCATCGTTGCCGAGGCTGGCGACTTGGACAAGCGAGTCGAAATCGAACCCACAGACACAAACTGCGAGCCCACCAAAATTTATGTCAAACCCGGCCAGAGCTACACAAGGCTTCAGCTGCTCAACGCCCTGCTGGTGAAAAGCGGCAACGATGTTGCCCGCACCCTCGCCCGCGACAATGCCGGAAGTGTGAGCGCTTTTGCCGATAAGATGACCCAGCGCGTCCGCAACCTCGGCGGCACCAACTCGAATTTCGAAAATCCCAACGGTCTCCCCGCGAAAGGCCAGTATTCGACCGCTCGCGACATGGCCCGCGTCGCCCGCATGGCCTATCGCAATCCTACACTTCGCGAGATCATGAGGACGAAGAACTACAACTTCCGATTCAGCTCGGGAAATGTCGTGCCTCTTCGCAATACAAACCGCGTCCTCCGCACCTACTCGTTCTGCAATGGCATGAAAACCGGCTACACCGACCTGGCCGGCCATTGCCTCATTTCCAGCGGTTCTTACAACGGGCGGGATGTCATAGCCGTCGTCCTCGGGAGCACAAAATCCCGCATCGCCGACGAGTCGGCCAAACTTCTCGCCTACGGGCTGAACATCCCATCATCCAGACTTGGCTCGCTGCGCATCTCACAAAACTAAACCGGCGTGGCCCGCTCCTACACACTCCAAGCTCCTCCCGCCTCCCCAAGCGGCATCGACTACCCCTCGGAACTAAACGACCAGCAACTCGCCGCTGTGACATCTTCCGGCGGAGCCTCTCTGGTCATTGCCGGCGCGGGCAGTGGAAAAACACGCACACTGACCTACCGCGTGGCTTGGATCCTGGAACAAGGCGTTCCCGCCCGCTCGATCCTGCTCCTCACTTTTACAAACAAAGCTGCGCGTGAAATGACCGAGCGGGTGCATACACTCATCCCCGGAGCGGCCGATGGACTCTGGGGCGGCACATTCCACTCGATCGGCAATCGCATCCTCCGCCGACACGCCGAGGCCGTCGGGTTCCGCCAAGGATTCAGCATCATGGACCGCGAAGATTCCGAGGACATGATCACGTCGGTCGTGGCACAGGAAGGCATCGTCTCCACCGACAAGCGATTCCCAAAGGCCGGTGTGCTCTCCGACATTTTCAGCTACTCGATCAATACAGGGCTTCCGATTTCCAAAGTACTGGTTGAGAAATACCGCTACTTCATCCCCCTGGTGCAGGACATCGAACGCGTCCAGACCGCCTACGAATCGAGAAAAAAGGAGGCGAACTCGATGGATTTCGACGACCTCCTCGCAAAGACCCTTGAGCTTTTCCTGACGAATCCCGACATCGCCGCGCAATACCAGCGCCAGTTTCAACACGTCCTCGTCGATGAGTATCAAGACACCAACCGCCTCCAGTCGGAACTGATCGACCTCCTCGCCGCACACCATGGGAATGTGATGGTCGTAGGCGACGATGCCCAAAGCATCTACTCGTGGCGCGGGGCGAATTTCGAGAACATCCTGAGATTCCCCGAGACACACCCCGGCGCGCAGGTGTTCAAAATCGAAACGAACTACCGCAGCGTGCCCGGCGTTCTGGATGTCGCCAACGCCGCCATTCTCACAAACGAAAACCAATTCCCCAAAAACCTCGCGCCCGTGCGCAGCCCCCATCCGGTCAAGCCCGCGCTTGTTGCCTTGCCGAACAACAACCAGCAGGCGGCCTTCGTCGCACAGCGCATCATGGAACTCTCAGACGAGGGCGTGCCGCTCGAGCAGATCGCCGTCCTCTACCGCGCCCACTACCACTCGATGGAGATGCAACTGGAGTTCACCCGACGCGGCATTCCCTTCAGCATCACCAGCGGACTTCGATTTTTCGAGCAGGCCCACATCAAGGATGTCGCCGCTTTTCTCAAGTTCACCGTCAACCCACGCGACGAAACCGCGTTCAAGCGTATGATCCGCATGCTTCCCGGCATCGGAAACAAAACCGCCGAGACGCTCTGGCAAAAAACATCGGCGATCCTCGATGGAAAAACCAATTTCGCAGACCTCGCGGGCCTCAAGGTTCCTGCCAAAGCTCAAAAGTCGTGGGACCAATTTATCCACACCCTTGGAGACCTCGCTCCTACCGCTGGACCGATGAAGCCGTCCGAGATGATCTCCTGCGTCCTCTTCGCCGTTTACGAGGACTACATGAAGGAGAAATTTCCAAACTACGACGCCCGCCACGAAGACCTCATCACACTTCAGGAATTCGCCGGGCAATTCGAAACAACGGCGGATTTCCTCTCGCAACTTGCCCTGCTCGGTGGATTGGAAACAGCGCAGGCCTTTGCCGGAGCTGCCGAAACAGAGAAAGTGACCCTCTCGACCCTGCATCAGGCCAAAGGCCTCGAGTGGAAAGTCGTCTTTCTCATCTGGCTCGCCGATGGCATGTTTCCAAGCACCCGCAGCATTGAAGACCCCCGTGCGCTCGAGGAGGAACGCCGTCTTTTCTATGTCGGAGTGACCCGCTGCATGGACGAACTCTACCTCACCTACCCCGAGATGCGCCTTGCCTCCGGCTACGACCAGACCTTCCACTCCCCCTCGCGCTTCCTCCGCGAAATCCCGGAATCACTCTTTGAATGCTGGGAAGTCAATCAAGCCCC
>CAXNGJ010000055.1:0-6947 GCA_964201895.1 Terrimicrobiaceae bacterium | reverse complement strand
CGGGAAGTTTGCCTGTCGGCCCATGAAGAGAAAATTCCGGGTCTTGGCATATTTTGCCGCGATTTCTGCGATGAGGGTATCGCGCTCTAGGGTGCGCGCAACCAGTTCGGGAAGTCGCTCCAGGTTTTCGATGATTTCAGCCGCATCGGCCTGGGATAGATCTCGGATGCGGCCGAGCATGAGTCCAAGCATGGCGAGAAGCACGAGTTCGGAGGTGAAGGTCTTGGTCGCTGCCACTCCGATTTCAACGCCCGCACGGAGGCCGATGCCTCCATCGCTCTCGCGGCTGATCGTGCTGAAGACATTGTTGCAGATGCCGAGGGTGAGGGCCCCTTTCCGCTTGCTCTCGCGCAGTGCGGCGAGCGTGTCGGCTGTCTCTCCGCTCTGGCTCATGGCAAAAACGGCGGTTTCCGGATCGAGCGGCGCGTTACGATAGCGGAACTCGCTCGCGTAATCGCACTCCACAGGAATGCGCGCCAGACTCTCGATCATGTATTCCCCGGCAAGAGCGGCATGGAATGTCGTTCCGCAGCCGGTGAGAATAATGCGTTTCAGCTCGCGGAGCTGTTCGTTCGTGCGATGGAGGCCTGTGAAGCGGGCCGTGGACTCCTCGGGAATCAACCGACCCTTCATGGCTTCGCGGAGAGTGTCAGGTTGCTCATGGATTTCCTTGAGCATGTGGTGGGGAAAAATCCCCTTGCCCGTGGCGCGTGCTTCCACCTGGATTTTTCGGAGCTTCGGAGCTGCTGCCGTGCCACCATTAACTGTGGCAAGATGGAAAGACTCTCCGTCCAGAGCGGCAATGTCTTGGTCCTTCAGATAAATGACATCCTGCACCCATCCATCAAGGGCGGCGGAATCGCTCGCGATGAACTGGGCCTCCTTTCCGATGCCCAGCACCAGTGGACTCCCGCTGCGTGCGGCGGCTAGGAACCGTCCGAGATCCGCATGGATGACGGCAATGGCATAAGTGCCGCGCACATGGCGCAGGGCTTCCTGCATCGCATGAAGTAGCGCTGAACGGTTTCGGTCTGCATTTTGATCAAATGCCTCGCCTATCAGGTGGGCAAGAACCTCGGTATCCGTCTGCGATCGGAAGACATGGCCCCTGCCGGTCAGTTCGTCCCGAAGATGCTTGTGGTTTTCCACAACGCCGTTGTGCACGAGAGCCAGTCTGCCTGAGGCGTCCAGATGCGGATGGGCGTTCTCGGTGGTCACACTTCCGTGCGTGGCCCAGCGAGTGTGGCTGATGCCAGGATTCCCTTGCACGGGATTCCGCGCCACCTCGTCCACAAGCTGCGAGACACCTCCCACGGCCTTGCGTGTTTTGATTTCATTTCCGCTCAACACAGCCACGCCGGCCGAGTCGTAGCCCCGATATTCCAGACGACCCAGCCCCTCCAAAAGGAAGGGCAGGGTGTCTGTTTTTCCAATCGTTCCAACAATTCCACACATGACAGTCGATCTTTTGGTTACTTCAAGTTGCCGCTGAGCGGAGTGAAGGTGAAGCCGAGCTCCTGAAGACCGATCACCGTTTTGCGAAGTTCCTGAGGATCCAAATACCAGTGGAAGTAGAATCCGGCCCAACCATCGCGGACAACCTTCAGAGCCTTGGCGCGTTTCAGCAAATCCTCCGATGTCGTCGGTGCCTGCAGCTCATACCAGCCAAAGGGATCGATGTAGCCGATCGTCTCAGGCATGCGCTTAAGACCATAGGTGTCGCGGTAGATGTAGGGCGAATTCAACTCCGTGGCCTGAGTCTTCCCAGCTGCGTCGTTGAAGAAGAAAATACCACGGTCACAGGCAAACGGGTGAATACTTGCGAAGACCTTGTAGTCAACCGGCGATGCCAAATAGTGCGGCGTGAGCCAGCCGACGGGGTTGAATCCAGCGTTCTTCAAGATGTTCAAACCACGGTTCACCCGGTTGCGGGCCCAGCTTGCCGAGTCCCCAGGGATAGCGCCGACCAGAGTGAGAAACCCTTGCTCATCTGCGGTGACGCGGTAGAATTCATAATCATCACCGCTCACGCCGGTGTATGGATTCATGATGCCATCGATCTGGTGCGTGGTGCCGTGTTGAAGAACCTGCCCGCCCTCACTGACCCAGCGCCGCATCTCCGCGGATACCTGCGAGTTTTTGGTGATGCGGACATTTTCACTCACGCCTTCATTGTAGATGCCCGACCAGTCGCGATACTCGGGGATGAGGCTAATCGTGAATGGCACATTCAAGTCCGCCAGCGCATTGCCCAGCGATTTGAGGGTTGGCAGGTCGGATACGGCCGCCACATCTTCGATTCGGAAGAAGGCGCGGTGGTTTTCCTCATGATAAATCCCAAGCATGTCGTGCAGAAGATCTGCAAAGGCGAGTGAGCGATTCTCGAATGTCGTCGAGATCATCGGCATGTCGGCGACGAACCAGAATTTTCCGCTTTGCACGATGTAGGGCCACTCGGTTCCGCCCTCATCCAAACACACCGCATGGACGATTGCTTTCGAGGGCTCGGTGATGCGAATGCGGCTTAAGCCGGCATCGAACGGATCCTTTTCCAGATTCGTTTTTTTATAAACGACCGTGGGGTGTTTCTCGCCGGAGTAGGACTCAAGCTGAAATCCGTAGCGATCGCTGAATTGTGTGCGCGGTGCGTAGTTCGAAAGGTCCCACGCATAACGCCACAGGTTCACGCCCATCCACACGAAGGGCTTCACGGTGTTCTCCAGATCGGTCTGGAATGCCGCAGGCAGTGGCGATTCGTTCCACACGGAGGCGACATAAAATGCCGCGTCATTGGCAGCGATATCACCAGATTTGTATTTCGCCAGTGGCGTGCGAGTCACCTTGGCATCAAAGTGCCCAAGGAGATTTTGCAGCTTGAGCGAGTAGATTTCCCCCAGCCAACCCCACTGGCCTTCATTGTCATAGACAACAAGGATGTTGGGTGTTGCTGGCAGTGTTTGGCTCTGCATTGGGGGAGGTGCGAGCAAAACCACTGCGGTGACGACCAAGGCGACGAGGCATCCACAGGGAATGACCATCGACAAGGATGAGAGTGTTTTAGGTTTTGCGTTCATATTTTTGGTTTTCCTGACGCTTGAACTTCACGGTGGGCGATGTGCCCCGCCATGGGGTCAAAGCCCAAGACTTCCCTGCGGCGAACGGAAAAACCTTTATGTCGGGGCGGTTTTCGCATCCGATCCGCGCACTCGATTCCGGACATTGGAAACATCTCTTCACTTTCAACTCGACGCACTCGCCAGCGGCACACGCGCGCGGGCAGCGACCTTCCGCACCTTGCACAACGAGGTTCGCACCCCGCTCTTCATGCCTGTGGGCACGCATGCGACTGTCAAAGCGCAGACGCCGGATTTTCTACACGACTCCGGCTCGCAGATCCTGTTGGCGAATACCTACCACCTGCTGCTGCGCCCAGGCGCGGAGGTCTTTCGCCGCGTCGGAGGGATTCACCGGTTCATGAGTTGGGAGCGGTCGGTGCTCACCGATTCCGGTGGATTTCAGATTTTCTCCCTGCCGCATTCGCGTTCCATGAGCGAGGCGGGCGCGGTTTTTCAGAGCTACCTCGATGGCCGCACGATTGTTCTCAGCCCCGAGCTGAGCATTGAGACGCAGAAGGTGATCGGCAGCGACATTATGATGGTGCTCGACCAGTGCGTGCCCTCGACGGTGGATGAGGCCACGGCCCGTCAGGCGATGGAGCTCACGCACCGCTGGGCCGCCCGTAGCCTTGCGGCCCGCAGCGACTCTCGGCAGGCGATGTTCGGCATTGTGCAGGGGGCGTTGAACCAGTCCCTGCGCCTGGCAAGCGCCGAGGCACTGTGCGCGATGCCCTTCGAGGGATTCGCCATCGGAGGTCTTGCCGTGGGCGAGGGGAAGAGCGAGCGCGAGGATACTTGTGAATTCACGGCAGCCCTCCTGCCGGATGACAAACCCCGCTACCTTATGGGTGTGGGCACTCCGCTCGATATCCTCGAAGCCGTTCACCGCGGCGTGGACATGTTCGATTGCATCATTCCCACCCAAGTCGCGCAGCGCGGCGGGGCTTTTACTTCGCGAGGGTTCCTCCAACTGCGACGTGGCATTTACAAAACATCAAACGACCCGCTGGATCGCGATTGTGCCTGTCCGACTTGCGCCAAGTTTTCCCGCGCCTACCTGCACCACCTCACGAAGTGCAAAGAGACGCTGGGCTGGCAACTGATCGGCCAGCACAACATTTTCTTCTACCATCGGCTTATGGACGAAATGCGGCAGAGCATTCTCGAGGACAGATTCCTTGCGCTCTACGAGGAAAAGCGCGCCATTCTCGCCGAGGATGACTTGGACAATCCTGTCACACCGATGCGGCGCAACCCGCCCCGTTCCATCACGCTGGGGGAATACAAAATCCACACGGCCATCGAAGGCTTCTCGAGCATTCTCCATGTGAGTTCGGGCGAGATCATGCACTCGCGCACGCCGCCGATGGATGAGGCGCGCAGCCTGTATATCGAGCAATCGCGCCTCGCCTCCCGCCTGCGTGAGGAAACGAGTGAGCCGTTGGTGATCTGGGATGTCGGCCTTGGAGCGGCGGCAAATGCCGTGGCTGCCATCCAGTGCTACGAGGCGCTGGCCAATGAAGGCCCGGTGCGACCGATGCACATCGTGAGTTTCGAGAACGATCTGGATTCGCTGCGCCTGGCCTTGAAAAACAACGATCGGTTCCCCTACCTGCGCCATGCCGGGCCTCCAGCCATTTTGAAGAATGCCACTTGGGTTTCAAAACAGCATGAGCGTCTCTCCTGGCAACTTCACGAAGGCGACTTTTTGAATCTTTTAGCCCAAGCCGTGCCGCCGGACCTTGTTTTTTACGACATGTTTTCCGGAAAGACCTGCGCCCCTGCGTGGACCGAGGCCGCCTTCCAGGCCATGCTTGCCGTTTACGATTCGCGGGATGTCGAGCTTTTCACCTACACTTGCTCCACGGCATCGCGCGTGGCCATGCTCGGCGCGGGTTGGGGAGTGGCGCGCGGGCGAAATGCGGGCGACAAGGAGGAAACGACCATCGCTTTCACTCATCTGGACAAGGCGCGTGAGCGCGGGCGCGATATCCTCGCCGCCGAGTGGCTCAAAAAATGGAACCGTTCCGCCGCGAAATTCCCACCGGGGATAGACCTTACCAACCAAGCAAATTTTGCGGCCAGAATCCGCAGCCTGCCGCAGTTTGCCGGAATCGATTCCGTGTAGCCCACTTCTCCCGCGTTGCGAAATCACGGCTGGTCGGACAATCTCAAAACCCATGCGAAATGTCGTCATTCTTGGAGTCACCGGCTCCATCGGCCAGAGCGCCCTCAAGGTGGCGCGTGATATTCCCGACCGGATGCGCATTGTCGGGATGTCTGCGCATTCCAATTCGGAGGGGCTTGCCGCTGCCGCCCGCGAGTTTCGCGAGGCAAGGACGGCCCTCTCCACTGGACCGGATGGCATCGATCGCCTCGTGGAACTCGCAACCATGCCCGAGGCCGATCTGGTGCTCGTGTCGATTGTCGGCACCGCTGGCCTCCGCCCTGCGCTGGCAGCCATCGAAGCTGGAAAGGACATCGCTGTCGCGAGCAAGGAAATCTTGGTTATGGCCGGCGAGATCGTGATGGCTGCGGCCCGGAGGAAGGGTGTGCGCGTGTTGCCGGTGGATAGCGAACACAGCGCGATTTTTCAATGCCTCGAGGGCCGCGATGCGAAGAGCGTGAGGCGCCTCATTCTCACCTGCTCGGGAGGACCGTTTCGCAAAACACCGGCTACCGAATTGCCAAAGGTCACTCCTGAAATGGCTTTGCGCCATCCCACATGGAACATGGGCCGCAAGATAACGCTGGACTCGGCGACCTTGTTCAACAAGGCGCTTGAAATGATCGAAGCGCGCTGGCTTTTTGACATCGGGATGGATCGTGTCGAAGTGGTCATCCACCCGCAAAGCATCGTGCATTCGATGGTCGAATTCGTAGACCGCTCGATCCTCGCGCAGCTCAGCCACTCCGACATGTGCCTGCCGATCCAATACGCCGTGACCTGCCCCGAAAGAGTCGAAAACTCCCTCCGCCCGCTGGATTTCGCCTCCCTCGGAAGCCTGGATTTTGAAGCGCCCCGGAGGCAGGACTTCCCGGCACTGGACCTCGCCACCGAAGCCGGCACACTCGGCGGAACGCGTCCCGCCGTCCTCAACGCCGCAAATGAGGTCGCAGTGGAAGCTTTTCTGGGCGGCCGTATTGCCTTCCCGGGAATCTGGAAATTGGTCGCCGAGGTTTTAGTGAAGTGCCCCCATGTTGAACACCCCTCTCTGGAGCAACTTCTCTCCACCGACACCGAAGCCCGCCGCCTTGCTTTGGCCTCGATAGGCTAATTTTCCGCCGGTTCGACCCAGCGGTCGTGTTCGCGGATGAGGTCGACGAGGCGGTCGACGGCTTCGGCTTGTGGGATGTTGAATTTTACGGGTGTCTTGCCGACATAGAGGTTGACTTTGCCGGGGGCGCCGCCGACATAGCCGAAGTCGGCATCCGCCATCTCGCCGGGGCCGTTCACAATGCAGCCCATGATGGCGATTTTCACGCCTTTGAGGTGACTGGTGGCGGCTTTGATGCGGGCGGTGGTTTCCTGGAGGTTGAACAGGGTGCGTCCGCAGCTTGGGCAGGCGACATAGTCGGTTTTGAAAATGCGGACACCTGCGGCTTGGAGGATGTTGTAGGCGATGCGGAGCGATTGGCCGGGAGCTTCTTCGCCTTGCACAAGGACTGCGTCGCCGATGCCGTCGCAGAGCAGGGAGCCAATGTTGGTGGCGGCATTCAGCAGGTTGTGGACGAAATCGGTGGAGGCGCCGGGTGCGAAGGTGTCCTTGAGCAGGATCGGATGCCTGGCGTCAACGAGTGAGGCCAGAAGCCTGTAAGCGCCGATGACCG
>CAXNGJ010000054.1:0-6978 GCA_964201895.1 Terrimicrobiaceae bacterium | reverse complement strand
CCTGCCCGCCAGCGGAGTGAATGATTTCGCAAATATCGCAGATGCCTTCTTCGAACACGCCATGGGTCGAGGGATAGGTCACCATGACCGCAGCGAGGTTTTCACGGTGGAGATCGACTTTTGCTCGGAGGTCAGCGAGATCGATGTTGCCGCTGGCATCGCAGGCGACGGGGACGACTTGCATTCCAACCATGACGGCACTGGCGGGGTTGGTGCCGTGCGCGGAGGTCGGGATGAGGCAAACCGTGCGGTGCGCTTCGCCGCGCGAGTGATGGTAGGCCCGGATGGCGAGGAGACCGGCATATTCGCCTTGCGAGCCGGCATTCGGTTGGAGCGAAACAGCGGCGAATCCCGTGATCTCGGCAAGCCAATCCTCAAGCTGGCGCGCCATTTTTTGGTAGCCGAGCGATTGATCCGCAGGGGCGCAAGGATGAAGGGCGGAGACGGAATCCCATGTCACCGGCAACATCTCGGAGGTCGCATTCAGCTTCATCGTGCACGACCCGAGAGGGATCATCGATGTGGTGAGCGAGAGATCCTTCGCATCCAAGCGGCGGATGTAGCGGAGCATCTCGCTTTCCGTGTGATGCGTGTTGAAAACCGGATGCGTAAGGAAAGGCGAAGTGCGGCGGGGTGTTTCGGCGGGGGATTCCGCAAAGGAGGCTCCGAAAATTTTCAGGAGCGGCTCGATGCTGGCCGTGGTTTCGTCGAGCGAAATGGCGACCGTGGATTGATTGAGCAAGCGGAGATTGATTCCCTCGCTCGCGGCACGGGCGACCAGGGCGCAGGCGGACTCGTTTTTAGGAGTCACGCTGACCGTGTCAAAAAACGCGGCATGATGCACGGTGTGGCCGGCCTTTTTGAGCGACTCGGCGAGGTTTGCAGCATGGCGATGCACGCGCCCGGCAATGGCGCGCAAGCCCTCGGGGCCGTGGTAAACGGCATACATCGAGGCCATCACAGCGAGTAAAACTTGGGCCGTGCAGATATTGCTGGTCGCCTTGTCGCGGCGGATGTGTTGCTCGCGGGTCTGAAGCGTGAGGCGCAAGGCGGGATTTCCGGCGGCGTCCTTTGAAACACCCACAAGACGGCCGGGAAGGCGGCGTTTGTGTTCGTCGCGCGTGGCCAGGAAGGCCGCATGCGGGCCTCCAAATCCGGGAGCCACGCCGAAGCGCTGACTCGATCCGATGACGACATCCGCCCCGCATTCGCCGGGCGGCTTGAGGAGCGTGAGGGCCAGCAAATCTGTGGCGACAATCGCCAGTGCGCCCGATGCGTGGGTGCGGGATACGATGTTTTCCAGATCGCAGATCGAGCCGTCGGTGGCGGGGTACTGGAAGAGGGCAGCAAAAACAGTCTCCTGCGGGCCTTGCTCTGCAGAACCGGTGAGAATCCGGATACCAAGCGGCTCGGCACGGGTTTGCAAAACGGCGAGAGTTTGCGGATGGACATGGTCCGCCACGAAGATCGCGTCACCGCCTTTGATGTCCTGACACAGCGCCATGGCCTCGGCGGCGGCAGTGGATTCGTCGAGCAGGGAGGCGTTGGAAATCTGCATCCCGGTCAGGTCGCTAACCATCGTTTGGAAATTCAGAAGCGCCTCGAGGCGACCTTGGGCGATCTCCGCCTGATAGGGCGTGTAGGCGGTATACCAACCGGGATTTTCGAGAATGTTTCGGCGAATGACCGCAGGCGTGTGTGTGCCGTAAATGCCCATGCCAAGGTGGTTCGTGGCGATTTGATTTTCCGCCATGATCGCCTTCAGTTCAGCCAAAGCCTCCTCCTCCGAGCGGGCGGCGGGGAGGTTCAAATCACGCTGCAAGCGGATCGCCGAAGGCACAGTCTCGTCGATCAGCGCATCCAGCGACGGGGCGCCGATCGCGGCGCACATGGTTTCGATTTCAGTGAATGAGGGGCCGATATGGCGGTTGGCGAATGCGGTCATTTGAAAAAGAGTAACGAGTGGCGATCAGTGTAGGTTCGGGTTTTTTAAAAACCCATGGCCAAAAGCACAAACTCCACCTTAGCCTCAACGAGTCGGCAGGCGATGGATTCCAGATTTGGCACGCGTTTGATTCAGGGCTTCTTGAAGGGCTTCTGCTTGGTTGAGGGCGATATCGTTTTGCCGGATTTTTTGGGTGGGCGTGAGTCGGAGGTTTTCGTCGATCAAGGAAATATCGATGCCATAAGCCTCGGCGCGCTGAACGGCCGTCATGTGCTTGGTTGCATCGAGAAAATCCTCGAACTCCGTAATGGTCATGCTCCGATCTGCTCCCGGTAGGCGGCGGCGTCTTTAAGGACGGTGAGTTCGTCGGCCTCGGCGATGCGGATTTTAAAAATCCAGCCCGCACCGAAGGGGTCGGTATTGAGCAGGGATGGATCGGCTTCGATGGCCTCGTTGCGTTCGACGACCTCGCCGCCGACCGGCGCGTAGATGTCGCTGGCGGCTTTCACAGATTCCACGACAGCGGCGACATCTCCGGCTTTTACGGATTTCCCAATCGCGGGAGGCTCGGCAAAAACGATGTCAGTGAGTTCGGCTTGAGCGTGGTCGGTGATGCCGACGGTTCCAGTGTCGCCCTCGACGAGAATCCACTCGTGGGAGGTCGCGTAGCGCAGGTTTTCAGGAATGTTCATGGTTTTTTGTAGAATGGTTTTTTGACAACTTGGGCCCGGAAGCGGCGATCGCGGACTTCGATGTCGACCATCTGGCCGATATCGCAGTAGGCAGGCGGCAGATAGGCCATGGCGATACCATAGCCGAGGCTGGGAGAAAGGGCCCCGCTGCTGGTCTCGGTAACCGGCTCGCCGTTGACATAGACCTTGTAGTGAGGCCGCACGGGAGGGGCCTTGTCGAGGACGCGGAGGGCACAGAGCTTGTGGGGAAGGATGGAAGCCTTCTGGGCGAGGAGGACATCACGTCCGATAAAAGCGGGCTTCTTCAGATCAACGAAAAATCCCAGCCCGGCTTCGAGCGGGGTGCGGTCTGGCGAGAGATCGGAGCCGTTCAGCGGGTAGCACATTTCGAGGCGGAGGGTGTCTCGCGCCCCGAGTCCGCAGGGTGTCGCTCCCGCATCGAGAGCGGCTTGCCAGGCAGCGGCAGCTTCTGTGGCGGGCATGACCCATTCGAATCCCGCCTCGCCAGTGTAGCCTGTGGTGGCGATGAACGAGCGGCCGGGCTGAATTTCCTCGACCCGGTTGCGCTCTGCGGGCATCGGGCGCTGGAAGAGTTTTTCAAAGACCGAGGCGGCTTGAGGCCCTTGAATCGCGAGCGCGGCGAATTCGGCGCTACGGTCCTCGAAATGAACACCAGGCGCCGCATTCTTGCGAAGCCAAGCGGCATCCTCCGGGATTTTAGCAGCGTTCACGATGAGAAGATAACTTTCCTCCCCGAGGCGGTAGGCGATGAGATCGTCAATCACCCCGCCGCGTTCATTGAGGAGGATCGTGTATTGGGCATGGCCGACCGGGAGTGCGGTGAGATTGTTGGTGAGCAATCCATCGAGCCAAGCCGTGGCCCCGGGGCCGCTCACGAAAAACTCTCCCATGTGGGAGATGTCGAAGACGCCGCAGGCTTCGCGGACGGCTTTGTGCTCTTGAAGGATTCCTGTATATTGAACGGGCATTTCCCAGCCTGCGAATTCGACCATGCGGCCGCCGGTGGCAAGATGTTGGTCGAAAAGTGGAGTTCGCATAAGGCCCGTAAACTATGAGCAAACGGGTGCCCTCCGCGAAGAAATTTTTTTACGCTTAAAAATTACGATCACCTCTTCAAAACACAGGCATCCTCCAATCGTCAGCCGCGCAGACGGGCGAAGGCGATGCCCTAACTTGACAAATGCTGAGAATGGATCAGACGGTAAGTTGGAAGCAGGCTCGTTTCTGCAGCTGCCCTATAAAATTCCCCACCACTGTTTGCCTTTGGATATCGCTTAATAATTTATCTACCCCTCTCAACAAATTCGATTCACAAGACTATGCTTTTCAAATCCCGCCAAATTCTATCGCTTTTACTGCCAACGATTCTAGCAACAACATTCGCTGCATCGCCCCCTCTTGCCGTGGATATTCCGAGTCGCTGCGAATTATCCCTACAGATTCCGCCCAGGCTTCAATGGGATGCGAATTATGGTTATTGCGGAGAGACGAGTTTCGTCTCTGCTGGGCTTTTTTTCGGTCAATATTGCTCACAATATGAAGCCCGGCGATTGGCTTCGCCGGGAGTGCGCCAGTCGCTTGAAACCAGCCAACTTTTGCTGGGCGCTTCTGGAGGCGGCAGAGTCTCTAATAACGATGAACTTGCTGCTAAATCCATGCGCCTAAGATATGAGACATGGCATGCTCGCCCCACTGAAACAGTCGCTTTTTTGGGCTGGGTGAAAAAAAATGTTTCGGAAGGCTATCCCGTTATCATAGGGGTTTTTAATAACCAATCCGCTTTTGGAAAAGATAACCTTCCATTCCCGGATTCTACTTATGATCATATTGTTCCCGTCTTTGCATTTGGTTCAAATAAATCAATTTTAGATAATCGAGCTGTAGCCTATGAATCTGATGTTATTCATTTCAGCGATAATGGCCTTTATTCATGGACTAACTACATGCCTTATCACTTCAGCTATCGGCTCGATTCGTTTCAACAATCCCGTAGCGGTGCTAATAATCCAAAATCGCCAATATACTCAGTCAAACTTGGCCGAGGAGCGAACTATGGCATTGCTATTAAGGGCGTAGCCGATCGGGACGGGGTTACCATTCCGGTGGCGGTCACAACGAATACCAATGTTGAAAATCCTGCAATGCTGGATAAATCGAACAATGCCCCTAAAGCGAATCCTTTGGAATTAACTGTCCGGGTTAGTGTTCCGAATCAGAACGAATCTTACAACCTTTACATGTATGATCAGTTTCAAAAGGTGCCAGAAAGCATGTTCAATTCTTCGGCATCCAAAGCGGTGAAGGTCTGGAAAATTCCCCCAAATTCCGGCCCATTCTACGAAATCAAAGTCTCCATTCTTTCAAATGCTGTGGCCGTTTTCCGTGCAGTCTCTACAAAGGCGCCTTAATTTTATGCTTTTTGAATCTGTTCCGCAGTGGAACGGGTGGCGAGGCCATGTAGTAAAAAACACGCCGATCCGATGCAAAGGCCGAGGCTTCCGGCACACATCCGCTCAAACGAATCGGTAATCAAGCGATCCGGCTGAGGCAAAATCGTTGCCGCCACGGCAAACATCGCGGCTGCCTGCCGGAAAACGGCGGCGTTGGCGGGCAGGCGCAGGGCGAACCATTCGAAGCCCCCGATGAGGACTGACAGACCCAGCAAAAAAACAGCCAAGTCGTTTCCCGAGCCGTTGATTGGAATCAAGAAAACCCACGCCACAACGATACCGAGCAATCCGCCGAGGAATTTTTTAGCCACGCCTCCGCCAGTCATGGTGAGAGCCAGGGCGGTCGTGAGGGATGATATGGTAGTGACATTCAACTGAACGGGCAAAAGCGTGCAGGCCGCGATGAGACCGCACAGTGCGGCGGCACCGATCACCACGGCAGCACCTGGCGAGGGATTCTGGCTTTTGGTGGCCATGGGCTCGCGAAAAAAGGCCAAGCCCACCAGTGCTGCAGCCAGCGTGGCAGTGATGAGGGAAAAGAGATGAGCGAAGCCGAAAACGATATCACGCGCCGGAAAAACAAAGGCCTCGGCAAACATCGCAACGATTCCGATGCCAAAGAGAATGGCACAGGCTGGACCAAAGCGCCGAAGCGCAAAAACCGTCCCCCAGCCGGTGAGTGTGAAAAACAGGGGCAGGGAAATCCATTGTGCATTCGGAGCGAGCGTGAGGATAAATACCCCTGCCAGGCAGCCAGCCAATGCGGAAAGGATGCGGCGGAAAAGTTCCGAGGCGCTCTGGCAAGGAATGCCACCGAGGAGCTGCGCGAGGAGGACGGCCAGGAACGCCTGCGGGATATGAAAAATGCCAACAACCAGGGCAGCGAGGGCCACTGCAAGGGCCTGACGCCATGCGCCACGAGCGGCCTCAGTCATTTGGCGGGGGGAATGAAGCCGCGCTGCTCGACCGATTGAAGCTTTTCCAGGCGTCCGGAATCCGAAGTGCTGCGCGTATCCACGATCACCGCCGCACGGCCGCCCATGCGGAAATCGCCCTCACCTTCGAGAAGGATTCTTACCGGAAAACGCTGGGCCAGTTGCACGAAATCGAATGTCGGCTGGACCTGTGAGAAGACGCCCTCGCCGCCGGGCGTGGCTTTCGATGGGGTGCCGAGGGGATAAACCGCCTTGGGGATGCCTTGAACAATTCCAGAGACCACCTTACCACGCTGCGCCATGAGATAGACCCTTGCGGACTGGCCGGGTTGGATGCGGCGAAGATCGGTCTCGCGGAAATTCGCGAGCACGAACCAGACCGAGGAATCGACGAGGGAAAAGATCTGCTCCCCGGCCGAGGCGTAGGTGCCTGGTGCGATCTGAAGGTTTGTCACATACCCATCACACGGTGCGTAGATTCTGCAGTAGGAGACTTTGAGTTCGAAATCGCGCAGGGCGGCAGCGGCCTGTTCCACGCGGGTATTGCGTCCATCAAACTCCCCGATTTTGTTTCGCGCCCGCTCGACCGCGGCCTCGGCTTCACGCACGAGCGCGCGGGCACTCTCGGAATCCGTCTGCGCCCGCTGAACGCGGTCGGGCGAGGTAAAATTTCCTGCCAGCAGGGGTTGGAGCCGCTGGTAATGGGAATCGGCATAGTCCGCCTTGGCGCGGCGCTCGCCGAGCGTCGCTTCGGCTGCGGCGGTCTCGTCGCGGAGAGCCTTCACATCAAGACCGATCAACTCCAGATGGGCCTTGGCCTGGGCGGCAGCGGCCTCATAGGGACGCGCATCCAACTCGAAAAGCAGATCACCCCGTTTCACAGCCTGGTTGTCTCTGACATGAATGCGGGTAATCGAACCCCCCACCTGTGGGGC
>CAXNGJ010000053.1:0-6979 GCA_964201895.1 Terrimicrobiaceae bacterium | reverse complement strand
CTGAGGCACGGGAATGGTAATGCCGCATCCATTTGTGGTGAGAGCTGCGGCTCTGATGAGCTCGAAGTCGGTGATTGTATCGTCGGAGGCTATGTAAAAAGGACCTGAGTTGCTGTGTTCCCAAGAGATGTTTACTGCTTCAAGGAGGTCCTCAACGGCGATGAAGCTGTATTCCTTTTTTCGCAAGCCGGGTTTCGGTCTTAAGACGCCTGCCGCCATTTTGAAAAGCGGAAGCGTGGCGGTGTCGCGCGCGCCGAGAACCATGGGTGGTCGGAGGATTGTGACGGAGCGCCCGGAGTGAGAACGGCGAATGGCGTTTTCGAGCTCGAGTTTGGATTTTCCGTAATGTGTGATGGGAGTGTCGGCGTCCTCCTCGGTGCGGGCATGGGTTCCGGAAGGGGTGGGACCACCTGCGGCTTGGGAGGAGAGTACGACGATCTTGCAATCAGCAGGAAGCGCCGCAAGAACACTCAATGTCCAATCGACATTGACACTTTGGTATTCTTCGCGACTCCTTGCAAAAAGAACTCCAGCAGAAAGCAAAGCGTGAGTGGGTCGAATGTTGCCCCAAGTCGATGGATCGGCGTCCAGTGCGACGACATCCGCGCCGGACATGCCCTCCGTGCTGAGCTGACGGCGGAGTTTTTCCGCATTCCGGACAGGAGCCAGAATGCGTGTGCCATGCCGCACTTCCTGAACAAGCATATTGCTACCTACAAAACCGGTTGCGCCGGTGAGGAGCAGCGTTTTCATGCCGGACCTTACGAGACGGGATCAGGGAGTGGACTGGGGAGTCGCACCATCAGCGGGGGCTGCTTGTTGGTTTGGCTGGCGCTGGATTTTATACTTGTCCACAACGGCACGGGCGTCGGCATCCGTTTCGGCGAGTTTGATGAGGTCGGTGAGCATCTCGGTGTAGCGGGCTTGAACCTGCTGGGATTGCTCGACGAGGGACTCGCGTTGTTTGACGAGATTGCCCAGATTTTTTTCCGATTCGACCAGTGATTCGATCTGGCGATCCAGATTTTCGGTCTGCCACCTCATGCTGCGGCCGTTTTGACCAAGACTGCTAATTTGAGCGAAAAGAAAAATTGCAAAGGCAAGTGCCAATAAGGCAAGGGGAAGGTGGATGTTTTCAGGGCCACTGCTCTGCAAGGTCGAATCTTCGATGGTGTAGTCTTCCATGGTCTTTTTGGTGGGGATTGCTTAGTTGGCCTTGGCTTCGATGCCGTATTTTTTGAGAAGTGTGGCGATCTTTTGGTTTTTGTTTTGGAGCTGCAGGGACGCGAGATCGCGAATCACCGAAGGCCCGACTTGGTTTGCGAGTTGGGATGCGGAGTCGATGAGTTGTTGCTGGGCTTGCAACTGCTGCTGCTGGCTTTGGATTGTGAGCTGGCGGGATTGGATTTCATCCTGCTGCTTTTGGAGGCCTTGCTGAAGGTTCTGGTTGCTCCAATTGGACACAAGGAACCAAAGGCCAAGGAGAACGGCTAAGGAGCAGGTTGCTGTTGATATAAGTTGTTTGGGCATGGTTGGGTTGTTTGCAACTAAGAATTTACAATTGAACTCCAGGCGCTGCGCGGCGTCAAGTTGGGATCCTCATGAATGTCAGAACTCAAATGTCCACGCCTGTCAAAAAAACATCGCCATGAGACGCGCCGAGAGGATACTTTGAGGCGTTCAGTTCGAGCAAATTCATGAGCCAGCCACCATCACTCAGTTCCACTTCGGTGGATTCTCCCTTCATCAACAGCCTTGGAATGCCTTTCGTGCCCGTGCCGAGATTTTCGACTCTTGTGTGCATTTGGCCAACCCGTGTGAGGGACTTTGAGGCTTACGCCTCGGAAAAAGGCGTCGATCTACCTGACCAGTGCTCAGGTTCGGGACCGGAGCATCCAATCGTGAGTGTAACATGGAAGGAGGCGGCCGACTTCTGCGAATGGCTCACAGAGAAGGAGCGCGCGGCTGGTCGTCTTCCAGAGGGGTTGATTTTCCGTCTACCGGGCGATCTTGAGTGGAGTGCGGCCGTCGGCTTGCCCCACGAAGAGGGAACACGCCCTGACCAGCGCAGCGGGGAGCTCGATGGCTACCCCTGGGGAGCGAGTTGGCCTCCACCGAAGGATGCGGGTAATTACTCGCAGGAACTCGGAGTTGATGAATACGAGTTCACCTCACCAGTTGGCAGTTTTGCTTCCAACAAATTTGGAATCTATGACCTGGGCGGAAATGTCTGGGAGTGGTGCCAAGATTTTACCGACCGTTCACAGGACTCTCGCGTGCTTCGCGGAGCCTCCTGGTTCAATGGCTATCAGGATCGTATGAAATCTTCTTTCCGTAATGACCTGGGACGCCCTGACACAAGGTATTCAAGCTTCGGATTCCGCGTTGTGCTTGGTACACCCTAAAGCATTAAAGGCACCGCTGGTATTCATTTTGCATCCAAGAGGCTCAGGTCTGACGTGACCCGATTTCAGTATCGGCGCGCAGATGAATCACCAATGCCGATGGTCAATTTGACACGGCCTTTCCGATCCGACAACACCTGCAAAGTCACGGCTTCCTGACTCAAAAATCGTCTTCTGCTGTTGCAATTTGGGCCATGCGAAATGCCGCCCTCTCTCTTTGTGCGATACGCGCTGGACTTGGGAGGCTATCTTTCACGGATGGTGAATTACAACCTCCGCCGCTAAACTACAAAGTTGTCTCGCCTGAGCAGAGAATATCAATAAAGGCGCTTGGACTCGTGGTGGAGAGCAGTTTTTGAACAAGCTCGGTTTTACTGCAGAGCCGGGCGATGGTTCCGACAACGCGGAGATATTCGTTATTGAGCGCAGAGGGAATGCCGGCAACAAAAACGAGCCGGACATCTTCTTTTGTGTCCTTGGAGGGGAAGCCTTCGTTTGAACGTCCAGCCGCCATGACGAGTGATCCGACGGCATCCGCCCTTCCGTGGGCAATGACGATTCCGCAGCCTTCGGCATCAATGGCTGGGGCATTTCGCTGCAGCACGGATTCCTTCAGGGCGTTCCATTGAAGAATGCGGATATCCCCACTGAGTGAAGCCAGCACTTCGCCAACTGCGGAATCGATTTCTGTCGACGAGAGGGAGAGGCTGACATGGCCTGGTTGTAGAATTTGGCGGATGGAGATCATATATTGCTACCGGTCCATTTGAGTTTGCGGCGGAGAACTTCGGTGAACGGCCTTTCGGGAAGCATAGCCAGTGGGAGGATGCGCTCGCTTTTTTCCAGGCGGAGCGAGTCGCCGCCGGACATCGGAAACCAGCTCTGTGCATCGACGGAAACGAACGCGACCTGCCCGGGCTTCGCGACCTGGATTTCGACAACAGAAGTGTCGCTGATCACAACCGAGCGGTTCGTGAGAACATGCGGGCAGATGGGGGTGATGACAAATCCCCCCGAGTCGGGCATGAGGATCGGCCCGCCCGCCGAGAGCGAATAGGCGGTGGAGCCGGTCGGTGTCGCGACGACGAGGCCGTCGGCATTGTAATCGGTGAGGGGAAGGCCCCCCAAGGTAACGCGTAATTGAACGAGTTGCGAGCGCTCGCCGCGGCTCACGACCACATCGTTCAGCGCAAAGAGCGTGCTCGCATCCCCTGACGCCTTCGTGAGGACAGCCTTGAGGAGGGCACGTCGGCTCAGTGCGTAATCGGCCTTGGCAATGCACTCAGCTGCGCGTCGGATTTCGCTGGAGCCGAGGCATGTCAGAAATCCGAGCGTGCCAATATTGATTCCGAAAACAACGGGCAGACGGGATTTTATTCTTTGAACAATGCGGAGAATTGTTCCATCGCCGCCGATCACGACAAGGAGTTCGCACTGCTCGGCAAGCGAGCCCTCATCAAGGTCGGACTCCATGCCCGCAAGCGGCGCGGTGTTTTTGTGAAGGAGGAAGGGAAGCGCATTGCGCTGGAGTTCAGAAACCATCTCGCGCACCACTCCGGCGGCGTCGGGTTTTTCGGCATGGGCGATGAGGCCGATCATGCAGAGCGGAAACGAGGACTCCAACAGGTGGAGGGAGGCGGCATATCGTGATGCGCTGACATAGTTTGTTTTTCCTCTATGAGCCAAACGCTGAAGTCAAAAGCAACGCCAAACTGCGCGCGGGTTTTCCAAGGCACATGTTGCGTTCCCTCGCATGCAGGGGGATACTGGTCGGCTATGGTGTTCGAATTGGAGTCGAAATACAGTCCGCAGGGTGATCAATCGCGGGCGATCGCGGGCCTGACACGGTCGCTTTCCGCAGGGAATCGACACCAAACGCTTCTCGGCGTGACGGGATCGGGAAAGACATTCACCACGGCGAACGTCATCCAGGAACTTGGGCGTCCAACGCTCATCATGTCGCACAACAAGACGCTGGCCGCACAGCTCTACAGCGAGTTCAAGCAGTTCTTCCCGCACAATGCCGTGGAGTATTTTGTCAGTTATTTCGACTACTATCAGCCAGAGGCTTATATCCCGCGTTCGGACACCTATATTGAAAAAGACTCCTCGATCAACGAGGAGATCGAGCGCCTCAGGCTCTCAGCGGTGAGTTCACTGCTGACGCGCCGGGACACAATTATCGTGGCAAGCGTTTCGTGCATCTATGGTCTCGCGTCGCCCGAGGATTTTTTGCAAATGCTCGTTACAATCCAGCCGGGACAGCGGATCACCCGCGAGGAATTTCTCTCAAAAATCGTGGAGATGCTTTACGAGCGCAATGACATCGCCTTCGGTCGGGGAAAGTTCCGGGTCAGGGGCGATGTGGTGGAGGTTCACCCGGCTCAAAATGATGACGAGGCTGTGAGGGTCGAGTTTTTTGGAGATGAAATCGACCGGATCAGCGTGTTTGACCCGCTGACCGGGCATGCCAGTGCCACGCTCACGACGTTCACACTTTTTCCGGCGAAGCAATTTGTCACGCCCCATGACAAACTCCGGACCGCCATGGCCGGAATCCGAGGGGAGTTGGAGGAAAGGGTTGCGGAGTTCGAACGCCAAAGCAAATTCATCGAGGCTCAGCGCATCCGTATGCGAACCGAATTCGATCTCGAAATGATGCAGGAGATGGGATTCTGCAACGGTATCGAAAACTACTCGAGGCATCTCACTGGACGCCCGCCGGGGTCGAAGCCCTACACGCTCATGGATTTTCTACCGAAGGATCACCTGCTGGTCATCGACGAGTCCCATGCCACGGTTCCTCAGATCGGCGGCATGTATGCGGGGGACCGCTCCCGCAAAAGCGTTCTGGTGGAATACGGATTCCGACTGCCCAGCGCTTTGGACAACCGTCCGCTGAATTTTGGTGAGTTCATGGAGACGGCAAACCAGCTCGTCTATGTGAGCGCCACACCTGGCGGCTTTGAAATCAACAACAGTATCGTCGGCAACGCGACTTGGATTCCGAATGCCGAGAATAAATTCGGCGAGGGCGGCAAGGCGGCAGGGCTCAAGCACGCCGCGCCGTCCACACGCGAACTGGATGTCACAACGCCCGGCGCAAAGCTTGTGGTGGAGCAAATCATCCGCCCGACAGGCTTGCTGGATCCTAAGATCACGGTCCGTCCACTCAAGGCCCAGATCGATGAAACAATCGAACTGTGCAGGCGCCGGATCGAGATCGGCGAGAGGATTCTCATCACGACTCTGACAAAAAAAACTGCCGAGGATCTTGCCGACTACCTTCGTGAAATCGGTCTACGCGTGCGATATCTCCACAGCGATATCGATACGATTGAGCGCGTTGAAATCCTCCGCAGTCTTCGCGCGGGTGATTGTGACATTCTGGTAGGCATCAATCTCCTTCGCGAGGGTCTCGACCTGCCTGAAGTTTCGTTGGTCTGCATCTTGGATGCCGACAAGGAGGGCTACCTGCGTAGTCGGACGAGTCTGATCCAGACTGCTGGACGTGCTGCGCGGCATCTCAATGGCGAGGTTGTTTTGTTTGCGGATACCATCACCGGCAGCATGCGTGATTTGCTCGATATCACGGAATACCGCCGGAGTCGCCAGGAGGCTCACAATAAAGAACACGGCATCACGCCCCGCAGCGTCATCCGGGCCGTTCAGGAAAGCCTCCACGTCATTGTCAAAGGCCGTGAGGTCGAGCAGGGAATCCTCCGGGAGGACTCTACTGGCTTTGATGCGGCGGAGCTCATTCGGGAACTTGAACGCGATATGGCGGATGCCGCATCGCGTCTTGAGTATGAGAGGGCAGCTCTTCTGCGTGATCAGATCGCTGAGCTCAAAAATGGCACTTCCACAACAGGCGCTCCACCCATTCGCAAGAAGGCGACCTACGCCAAGGCGAGTCGCAAGAAGCGGGGATAAATCAGAACGCCTTCCGGAGGTGGCTCGGGAGGATTCCGAGTTGCTCGCGGTATTTTGCAACCGTGCGGCGCGCCACGCCGAGGCCGCGGTCCGAAAGAAGTTTCACGATATCCTGGTCACTGTAGGGATTGCGGTTGTTCTCCTCGCGCACGATTTGTGCGATCGCTTGCCGCACACTCTCGTTGCTCACGCCTTCTCCATCGCGATTGGTGTATCCGTGAGTGAAGAAATACTTCATCTCAAAAATACCCTGCGGGGTGGAAATGAACTTTCCAGCGGCGGCTCTGCTCACAGTGGTTTCGTGGACCCCGACGGCATCGGCGACTTGACTCATGGTCATGGGCTTCAAGTGCGAAGGGCCTCGCTCCAGGAACTCACGCTGACGCAGAGCGATCTCGCGGCCGATGTTCAAGATCGTCTGCTGGCGTTGTTGGATGCTTTTAATGAAAAAATTTCCGCCCCGTATTTTATCGCGGAGGTACTCCCTGACCTCTTTCGATGGGCCCGCAAGCATGTCCTTGTAAGAGTCGGAAATTCTTAGGCGTGGGATTTCGTCGCTGTTCAGACTCACCGTGTAGTCTTCTCCATCGTATTCTACGAGCACCTCGGGTGTGACAACTTGATTTGTATCTGTTGCATAG
>CAXNGJ010000052.1:0-6989 GCA_964201895.1 Terrimicrobiaceae bacterium | reverse complement strand
AACACTCGCCGGTTCCTACGAGGGCAAGCCGCTGAATTCCCCGAACGACTTGGTGGTGAAATCCGACGGCTCCGTGTGGTTCACCGATCCCAGCTACGGCTCGCTGCAATTCCCGCAGGAGGCGTATTTGCCAAACAATGTCTACCGCTACGATCCGAAAACCAAAGCACTCAAGGTGGTAGCCGGAAACCTGCAAATGCCCAATGGCATCGCCTTTTCACCGGATGAAAAAATCCTCTACATCATCGACAGCGGAGCGATCCAGGCGCCGCGCACCTACTACTACGACAAACCGCACACGATCTATGCGTTCGATGTCTCGGCAGATGGCAAAACAATCTCGAACCAGCGCGAATTCGCAGTCGTCTATCCCGGCTTCCCCGATGGCATGCGGCTCGACGCGAAGGGCAATGTCTACTCCGGCGCGCTCGACGGCATCCATGTATTCAACCCCAAGGGCAAAATGATCGGCAAAATCAAGCTGCCAAAGCAGACGGCAAACATGACCTTCGGCGGCCGCGACAACAACATCCTCTTCATTTGCTCGTCCGACTCGGTCTGGGCGATCAAACTCAACACAATCGGCGCGAAACCCGTGCCACAAATCGAACGCTAAAAATCTATGAACAACGACTACGATATCATCATCATTGGAAGCGGCGCGGGCGGCGGCACATTGGCCCGTCACCTGGCTCCCTCCGGAAAACGCATCCTCATCCTCGAGCGCGGCGGCTGGCTCCCGCGCGAGCCGGAAAACTGGTCCGCCTCGGAAGTCTTCATCGCAAACCGCTACACATCGAAGGACACCTGGCGCGACAAGCACGGCAAGGCCTTCCAACCCGGCGTCCACTACTTCGTCGGCGGTGCGACCAAGCTCTACGGTGCGGCTCTCTACCGGCTGCGCAAGGAGGATTTCGGCGTCCTGAAACACCAGGATGGTATCTCGCCCGCATGGCCGCTGGGCTACGAGGATTTCGAATCCTACTACACCAAGGCCGAGCGCATGTATCATGTCCACGGCGCACGCGGTGAGGATCCCACCGAGCCGCCTTGCAGCGAGCCGTATCCGCATCCCGCTGTCTCCCACGAGCCGCGCATCCAGCAACTTGCCGACGACCTCAAACGCGCGGGCTACCATCCCTTCCACTCGCCTTGCGGCATCATGCTCAACGAGGCGAATATGCCCTACAGCCAATGCGTGCGCTGCGAGGATTGCGATGGATTTCCCTGCCTCGTCCAGGCGAAGTCGGATGCCGAGGTCTTGGGCGTGCGACCAGCGCTCGAGCACTCGAATGTCACGCTCCTCACAAATTCCCAGGTACTGAAACTCAATACCAACGCCGCCGGCAACTCGGTGAGCGAGGTGGTGGTCGATCGCGATGGAAAAACCGAAACCTTCCGCGCCAGCATCGTGGTCGTTTCCGCAGGAGCGGCGAACTCCGCACGGCTCCTCCTCATGTCGGCGAACGACAAGCACCCGAACGGCCTTGCGAACGGCTCCGGGCAGGTGGGTCGGAATTACATGTATCACAACAGCCAGGCCGTGCTGGCGATTTCCAAGGAGCCGAATCCGACGAAATACCAGAAGACACTTGGCTTGAATGATTTTTATTTTGGCATGAAGGACTTCGAGTTTCCGATGGGCAATATCCAGATGATCGGAAAATCCCAAGGCCCGATGTATAAAGGCGAGAAGCCGATCGAGGCCGGGCTCGCGCCGATGTTCACGCTCGACTTCGTCGCCAAGCACGCCGTGGATTTCTGGCTCTCCACCGAGGACCTCCCCTCGCCCGACAACCGTGTCACAATCGACCGCGAGGGCAATATCACGCTCAGCTACACGCCAAACAACCAGGTCTCCAAGCAACGCCTCTACGAAAAGCTCAAGTCGATGCTCAACCACCTCGGCATGCACGAGCACCTCATCCCGCGAAATCTCTACATGAAAAACGAGATCGACATCGGCGGGGTGGCCCACCAATCCGGCACCTGCCGCTTCGGCACCGATCCCGCCACCTCCGTGCTCGACACGAATTGCAAGGCCCACGAACTCGACAACCTCTATGTCGTGGACACCTCGTTCTTCCCGAGCATCGGCGCGGTGAATCCCGCTCTGACCGCGATGGCGAACGCCCTCCGAGTCGGCGACCATCTCCTCGAGAGGCTGAAATAAAGATTCCGCACACCGGCATGGCGGATTCATCGCAGAATGGGACCCCCTCCCGCGCAGCCGTGGGAGCGGTTTTCGGCGCGGGCGTGGCGCAGGGCATTGCCCTCGTCACATTCCCCGCAGCGGGGGCGATTTTCACAAGCCCGCAGCACTACGGGCTGAGCAGCACGCAATACGGCATGCTCTTTGTGCCGCAGGCCATCATGGCAATCGTCAGCTCCCTGCTCGGCCCAACGCTCGCACGGAGCTTGGGGGCGAAGAATGTCTTTCTGGCAGGAATGCTGGCGAATCTCCTCTCGATGGGACTTCTCATCGCGAGCCAGTTCCTCATGGCAAACCAGACCGCCGCCTACGCGGTGCTGCTTCTGGCAACGACCTGTATGGGCCTGGCCTTCGGCCTCACTGTTCCCGTCATCAATACCTGCGCCGCTGCGTTTTTTCCGTCCACAGCGGACCGCGCCTTGCTGACCTTGAATACACTGCTCGGCCTTGGCACGGCCCTGGCGCCGGCATTTGTGGCGGTTTTCATCGGCCTGGGATTCTGGTGGGGACTTCCAGTCCTCGTCGCGGCACTCTGCGGCGGACTCCTCGTTTTTTCATTGCCGCTGAAAATCTCCACGGGCGCGGCCTCGGACGCTCCGCAGTCGCGTTCGGTGGGCCTGCCTCCGCTCTTCCCGGCCTTTGCAGCTGCCGCCTTTCTCTACGGCATCTGCGAAACGATGAATGGCAACTGGGCATCGATCCTCATGTCCAACAGTCTGGGAAATACTCCCGCCACAGCCTCGCTGGCGCTGACCGTTTTCTGGGCCACCGTCACCGGCGGCAGACTGCTGTTTGCTTCGATCGACCGATGGATTCCCGAGCGTGGGGTTTTCCGCTTCTTGCCCGTGGTGATCACAATTTCATTTTTTCTCACGCCACTACTGCCTGCGAAAGCCGCCCTACCCGGACTCGCGGCCTTCGCTCTGGCCGGTCTGGGCTGCTCCGCCATGTTGCCGCTCCTCATCAGCTTCGGACAAAAACAAATGCCATCCATCGCCGCCTCGATCGCCGGCGGCCTGATTGCCTTCTACCAGCTCGGTTACGGCATCGCAGCCTTCGGAGTCGGCCCACTTGAGAACATGGCATCACTTTCCCTCAACCACATCTTTGCGGCTACCGCAGTCCCCGCCATAGGCCTTGCCATGCTTAGTTTTATCATCACCCGCCGCGATTGACTTCACACCACAAATCACCCATCACGACCCCATGCCAAAAGACAACGAAGCCCTCCGCATCGAAGCCCGCGATTCCGGCAAAGAAGACTGGCACCTCTGGGGCCCCTACCTGAGCGACCGCCAGTGGGGAACGGTGAGGGAGGATTATTCGGCAGATGGCGACGCCTGGACCTCGTTTTCCTTCGATCAATCCCGCTCGCGGGCCTACCGCTGGGGCGAGGATGGACTTCTCGGCATTTGTGACAAAAACGGACTGCTATGCTTCTCGGCTGCGCTCTGGAACGGCAAGGATCCGATTTTAAAAGAGCGCGCTTTCGGGCTCTCCAACCCGCAGGGTAACCACGGCGAGGACATCAAGGACTACTACTACCACCTTGCAAACACGCCCACGCATTCCTTCATGCGCGGCCTCTACAAATACCCGCAGCAGGAATTCCCCTACCAGCACCTCATCGAGGAAAATGGACGCCGCTCGCGCCTTGAGAAGGAATACGAACTCGTTGATACCGGTATTTTCAACGAAAGCCGATACTTTGATGTGTTCTTCGAATACGCCAAAGCGGCGCCGGACGACATGGCGATCCGGTTGCGGATCATCAATCGCGGCCCCGATGCGGCCCCGCTGACCGTTCTTCCGACACTCTGGTTCCGCAACACATGGACATGGGAAGTCGCCCCCGCCTCGAAGCCTGAGATCCGCCTGTTACCGGATAGCCAGGGACTCAGCGCGCATTCGGCAGAGTTGGGCGATTACAGCCTCCAAGCCGAAGGTCGGCCGGAGTGGATTTTTACCGAGAACGAGACCAACGACCGCCGCCTCTACAATGCCCCAAACCGCACGCCGTTTGTGAAGGATGCCTTCCATGATTATGTCGTGAGTGGCGCGACCAGCGAGGTGAACCCCGCCCGCATCGGCACCAAGGCCGCAGCAGTCTACCAACGCACCCTCGCCCCGGGTGAGGAGTGGGTGATCCGCCTCCGGCTCGCACCAGGCGCACAGGAACAGTCGTTCGATTCCGCCTTTGACACGCTTTTTGCCGATCGGGAAAAGGAACACTTCGCCCACTTCGAAGCCGTGGTTCCCGGAATGCCCGAGGAATTGTCGCTCGTCATGCGCAGCGCGATTGCCGGCCTGCTCTGGGGTAAGAAATTTTATTCCTACCATGTGAACCGCTGGCTCAGCGGTGATCCGACCATGCCGAAGCCGCCGGCCGAACGCTGGAAAGGACGCAATGTTTTCTGGCAGGAACTCTACGCGAACGACGTCATCTCGATGCCCGATTGTTGGGAATACCCCTACTTCTGCGCCTGGGATCTCATGTTCCAATCCGTGGCCTTCGCTGTCACAGATCCCGGCACCGCGAAACGCCAAAACATGCTGCTCCAAGGCGAGCGCTACACCTCTCCCAGCGCACAGCAGCCCGCCTACGAATGGGCGCTCTCGGATGCCAACCCGCCCATCGGCGGCTGGGCGGCGTGGCGGATTTATTCCATCGAACGAGGAGAGACGGGCACAGGCGACCGCGCCTATCTCAAAAAAGCCTTCAACAAACTCCTCCTCAACTACGGCTGGTGGGCGAACCGCGTCGACCAAACCGGCGACAATGTCTTCGAAGGCGGATTCCTCGGTCTCGACAACATCGGCGTGTTCGACCGCCGCTACCCGCTCCCCGACGGCTCCCGCATCGCGCAGAGCGACGGCACGGCTTGGATGGCGACCTTCTCGCTCAATATGCTCAAAATCGCCATCGAACTCGCCGAAGAAGAGCCGGAGTTCGAGGACATAGCCGACAAATTCCTCAACGATTTCATCTACCTCGCCGCAGCCATCAACTCGACAGGCATGGGCGGCCTCGCCTTATGGGACGATGAGGATGGATTTTACTATGATGTCCTACGGCGTCCGGACGGCTCCTCAGCCTACCTCAAAACCCGCTCGGTTGCGGGTCTCACCCCTCTCTTCGCGGTGGAGAGCTTCGATCCTGCGACCGTGTTGAAGTTTCCACTCCTGCGCAAACGCTACCAGTGGTTCGAAAAACACCGGCCGCATCTGATGGCGAAACTTCAGCACATCAAACAAGATGTCGATGGACGCAAACTCATCTCGCTTGTCCCGCCCGAGCACCTCCGGCGCATCTGCGAGCGTTTGTTCGATGAATCGGAATTCCTTTCGCCGCATGGCATCCGTGCCCTCTCAAAAATCTACGAAGAGCATCCCTACACCTTCACCGAAGGGGAAAAAACCGAGACCCTCGCCTATAGCCCCGCCGATAGCCCCGTGGCGATGTTCGGCGGCAACTCGAATTGGCGCGGCCCAGTCTGGATGCCGATGAATTATCTCGTCATTGAGGCACTGCAAAAATTCGGTTTTTACTTCGGCGACACATTCAAAGTGGAGTTTCCGACCGGCAGTGGAGTCCAGATGAACCTCTGGGAGGTTTCCTTGGAGCTCGAAAAACGCCTCGTCGGCATCTTCACCCGCGACAAAGATGGTCGCCGGCCCTTCAATGGCGGAGTTGATCTCTTCCAAAACGATCCCCACTGGCGCGATCTCCTCCTCTTCAACGAATATTTCAACGGCGACAACGGCGCAGGCGTCGGCGCCAGCCACCAAACCGGCTGGACCGCCCTCGTGGCCAAAATGTGCCGCCAGCTCCACACATTCCAAAAAAATATCTGACCTCTGGACCGCGCCCAGCTTAAGCGTTTTGCGACTCCAGCTTGGCAAGCCGTTCCCGGGCGCCGCCTCGCATATCACAGCTCGACCCGTCTTAAAAAACCTCTGTGTTCTCTGTGAACTCTGTGGTCAATCCTTAGCAAAACCCCCGCATCAAACCCCGCTCGACACAGCCGATCGTTCGCGATTCAACCACACGCGGGCAATGCCCTTCATGCGGGTGAGGATGTAGTAAACCGTCTGGCTGCGCTGGCGCACGAGTTCAGCGCCTACAATCTTTGGCACAAAGTCCGCCGGCACCTCCATGATCTCCTCCGGCGTGAGGCCATCAAGCCCCTTACAAAGAATCGCCGTCATCGCCTTGGTGAGTGTTTGAACTTGCGGACCCAGCGTAATCCGGAAGGCGCAGTTGCGCTGTGGCGTGACTTTTAAAAATACGCCGACCGTGTCGGTGCATTCCTCGTCCTTGCGGATGTCCTCCAGATCGAAGGTTTCCCCATCGCGCGGCCCTTGTTTCATAGCGGCAGCCGCATACGAGATGAGTGACTCTCGCTTCTCGGCATCCGGCAAGGACTCGAAGAGCGCGATGATTTGATTGAGCTTACCGGGATACACAGCGTTCGCTAACCTCTCTCAATTGGAGCCCCAACGCGATTGCCCCACTCGGTCCAGGATCCATCGTAGTTGCGGACATTTTTGTAGCCGAGGAGGTAGGTGAGAACGAACCAGGTGTGGCTCGAGCGCTCGCCGATTCGGCAGTAGGCAACGACATCCTGCCCGGGTTGCAGGCCCGCCTCGTCCTCGTAAATCTGACGAAGTTCGTTCACGCCTTTGAAGGTGGAGTCATCTTTCACAGCCATCTTCCAAGGAACACTGGCCGCGCCGGGGATGTGACCGCCGCGCAGAACGCCCTCCTGGGGATACT
>CAXNGJ010000051.1:0-7045 GCA_964201895.1 Terrimicrobiaceae bacterium | reverse complement strand
CAGGATGTCCGGCCATCACTTTGGCGAGTGTCGATTTGCCAGAGCCGTTTTTGCCCATGATCGCGTGGACTTCGCCCTTTGGGATTTTAAGGCTCAGACCTTTGAGGATTTCGCGGTCTCCGATTTTTGCGTGCAGGTTTTCGATTTTGAGGCTCATGGTTTTGTTAGTGGTTTGATTTTTTGCAGGCCGGGCAGGTGCCTCGGAGAGTGGTTTCGGAATGGTTGATGATAAAGCCCGAGGGGACTTTGAGAAACTGGGTGAGTGACCCGCCTTTTGTGACCGGTATATCGGAGACAATGCCACAGGATTCGCAAATGAAGTGACCGTGCTCGGAGAGGTTTGGGCAGTAGCGGGTGGCCTCGCGTTCGACATTCACCTGCTTGGCGAGGCCGCATTCCACAAGGGTCTCCAAGCAATTGTAAACTGTGGCCAGGGAAATGGCGGGAATGCGTTTCTTGGCTCTGATAAAAACCTCGGTGGCTGTCGGGTGATCGCGATCCGCGAGCAAGACATTGTAAACCTCGCGCCGCTGCGGGGTGAGGCGATGGCCGCTGTGGCTGATCGTTTCCTCGTAGGCAGGTTGGGTTGTCTTTTTTGCGGACATGGAAGAATAGATACATAGCCGCCCGTATTGGCTAATCAAGAATTATTCTAATTAAGGGCGATCTGACGGATGAGACGGATCGGGCTGATCGGTCGGATCAAGCTGCAAGCAGGGTCGCTCAGGCGGCGTCTTTTTCAGGCTTGCGGCGGAGGGCGGGGGCTTTTTTGCCTTCGACGACGGCGCGGTTGATTGTGACTTCCGAAATGTCGTCCCGGCTTGGGCAATCAAACATGACGTCGAGCATGATGCGTTCAATCATCGAGCGCAGGGCGCGGGCGCCAGTGCCTTTGCGGATGGCCTCGGCGGCGAGGGCGCGCAGGCCGTCCTTCGTCATGTTGAGCGTCACGCCATCCATTCCGAGAAGCTTTGCGTATTGCTTGGTCATCGCGTTTTTCGGCTCGGTGAGAACGGATACCAACTGCTCTTCGTTGAGCTCCTCGAGTGTTGCCACAACGGGAAGGCGTCCGATGAATTCCGGGATGAGGCCGAAGCTGATAAGGTCTTCCGGTTCCACCATCTTGAGGGATTCGGAGCGGTTGGAGTCGTTCGTAGCTGGTCCAATCGGCGCATTGAATCCCATAGTGCGTCCGCCGAGACGGCGCTGGATGATTTTTTCGAGGCCTACAAAGGCTCCACCGCAGATGAAAAGAATCTTCTCGGTATTGACCTGGATGTATTCCTGCTGTGGATGCTTGCGTCCACCTTGGGGTGGGACATTGCAGACAGCGGCTTCGAGAATTTTGAGAAGAGCCTGCTGAACGCCTTCGCCTGAAACATCACGAGTGATGCTCACATTGTCGGTTTTGCGTCCGATCTTATCGATTTCGTCGATGTAGATGATGCCCATCTCACAGCGTTTGACATCGAAGTCGGCGCTTTGGAGGAGGCGTAGAATGATATTCTCGACATCCTCTCCCACATAGCCAGCCTCTGTGATGGAAGTGGCATCGGCGATGGCGAAAGGGACATCAAGCACCTGTGCCAATGTGCGGGCGAGGAGGGTCTTGCCAGAACCGGTGGGACCGAGGAGAAGGATATTGCTCTTCTCGATCTGCACATCGCTGAGGTGATCCATCTCCAGCAAGCCTGTCGAAGTCTGTGTGAGGCGTTTGTAGTGATTGTGAACGGCGACCGCGAGCACCTTCTTGGCGGTGTCCTGCCCGATCACATGCTGGTCGAGAAGCTTCTTGATTTCGGCGGGCTTCGGAACGCGGAGGGACGGCTTGCTTTTGCGCGAGTCGTCTTTCAACTCCTTCTCAAGAATTCCTTTGCATATTGTGATGCAGCTGTCGCAAATGTAAACGCCGGGACCGGCGATGAGTTTGCGGACTTCGGCCTGGCTCTTTCCGCAGAAAGAGCACATGGTGAGATTGTTCGGGCGCGCCATTGAGAGTGGGGCTACTCTGCGGCTTTCACGGTTTCGACGATGTCTTTGATGTCCTTGCGGGACTTGACAACTTCGTCCACGAGGCCATAGGCCTTGGCCTCATCGGCGGTCATATAATTGTCACGGTCGGCATCGCGTTCGATTTGCTCGACGGTCTGGCCTGTGTGGTGTGCGAGAAGGCGATTCAGGCGCTTTTTCAGCTTGAACATGAACTCGACCTGGCGCTCCACATCGCTGGCTTGGCCCTTGGCGCCGCCGGAGACTTGGTGGATCATGATGTCCGAGTTTGGGAGCGCGTAGCGTTTGCCTTTGGTTCCCGCACAGAGCAAAACGGCTCCCATGCTGGCGGCGAGGCCCATGCAGTAGGTGTTCACATCGCACGTCACGAATTGCATCGTGTCGTAGATCGCAAGTCCAGCGGTCACGGAACCACCCGGCGAGTTGACATAGATGTTGATATCTTTTTTCGCGTCTTCCATTTGAAGGAAAAGAAGTTGCGCGATGACAAGATTCGCTACTGTGTCATCGATCGGAGTTCCGATGAAGATGATGCGATCTTTGAGGAGGCGAGAGTAAATATCGTAGCTGCGTTCACCGCGGCCAGTTTGTTCGACGACGATTGGGACTAACATAGTATGAGATCGGATTAGGCCGCTTGCGGGGCGGCAGGTTCTGTGACGGTAGCACCGGATGCGATCAAATCAAGAGCCTTGGTGATGCGGATCTGATCGCGAAGGCGGTTGACGCCCCCGCTGCGGGCGAGTTCGCCGGCGAGTTTTTTGACAGGCATCTGCTGGCGTTCTGCCATTTGCAGTATGGCTTGGTAAACTTCAGCGTCGGTCTCTTCGATTTTTTCAGCATCCGCAATGCGGGTGAGGAGGAAATTTGAGCGCACGCGGTTGCTTGCGGTTTGCGCCGCATTTTGGATGATTTCCTGCGTGTGTGCTTTGATTTCCTCGTCGGAAATACCGCGGGCTTGCGATTCGCCGACGATGTCTTTGAGGATGTAGTTGGTTTCGCTGGTCACGAGTCGTTCGGGAAGTTCGCAGGTGAAAAGGCTGAGCAACTTTTCAACGACGGCGTTCTTTTTCGCCATCTCAAATTGATAATCGGCGGATTCCTCTTGGCGCTCGCGGATTTTTTTACGGAGTCCCTCGAGCGTTTGACCTGGTTCAATCTTTGCAGCCAGTTCGTCGTTCAACGGTGCGGGAGTGCGGGTGTTGATCGCGTGGAGTGTGACGGCATAGGTCACTTTGCGGTTGCGGATATCTTCGAGCGGAAAGTTTTCTGGCACGTCGAGTGTGAGCGTGCGTTCTTGGGCGATTTCCATTCCCTCCATGCCTTTTGCAAAGCCGGGGATCAGTGTTCCCTCGTCCATTAGAACCCACGCATTGCGGCGTCCTTGGATTTGAGCGGGGGCCTTGGGAGCGATCTTGGAGATCGGTTCGCCATCCACTGTCCCCTCATAGGTCACAACCGCATAGTCGCCCATGCCGAGCGGACGGTCTGTCACAGGTTCAAATTTCGAGTGTGGATCGCGGAGGTATTCCAGAAGCTTTTCGACGTCCTCATCGGTTACGGTTTTCTTGGCGACTTCGATGGTTAGGTTTTTGTATTCGGGAAGTTCGAATTCGGGAGCCTGGATGACCTTTGCCAGGATTTTCATTGTTTTGTCTGTGGCGATCTCAACCTTTTCCACCTCCTCGACGGCATGGATTTTGAGGTTGTGACTTTTTGCCGCTTCGCGAATCGCCTCGCCGACGAGCTTGGTTTTCACTTCCTCCTCAATGTCCTTGGCGTAGCGAGAGGCGATCAGGGATGCGGGAGCTTTACCTGGGCGATAGCCGGGCAGGCGGGCCTGCTTTTGAAATTCCTTGGAAATGGTGTTCCATTCCGTGCTGACGCGGTCCGAAGGGAGATCGATTTCCAAGGCCACGACACAATTCTTTTGATAATCCAGAGCGACATTCATGATGAGCCGGCCAGCAAAGCAGAATCGCTCGATTGGGGCAACCGATGTGTGAAAGAAAATGAAGCTTCGCTCCCCCCCGGGCTCGTAAACGGGCCGCAGGCGGGTATGCTTTTTTTTCATGATTTCAAAAACCGCGGTCGATTTCCCGAATGCCGGTTGGCGCTTTGACAATACCTACGCCCGGTTGCCCCAGCAGTTTCACATCCGAACAACCCCCACGCCTGTCCGCTCGCCGGAATTGGTTGTGTTCAACCGCTCTCTTGCGGAGGGCATGGGACTGAGGTCGCAGGTGCTGGACTCTGATGCGGGCGCGGCCGTCTTTTCGGGAAATGCGATTCCTCAAGGCGCGGAACCCATCGCCCAGGCCTACGCAGGGCACCAATTTGGACACTTCACGATGCTTGGAGATGGGCGGGCGATTTTGTTGGGTGAGCATCTGGGGCCAGATGAAAAGCGTTGGGATGTTCAGTTGAAAGGGGCCGGGCGCACGGCGTATTCGCGGCGTGGCGATGGACGAGCGGCGCTGGGGCCGATGTTGAGGGAATACATTATCAGCGAAGCGATGCATGGATTGAGGATTCCCACCACAAGGAGCCTCGCTGTCGCTGCCACGGGCGAGTCGGTCTTTCGAGGTGAGGACTTGCCTGGCGCAGTCCTGACTCGCATCGCAGCGAGCCATATTCGTGTCGGCACTTTTGAATATGCAGCCATGGAACAGAATGCCGCCGCCCTCCGAGAGCTTGCGGAGTATACGATCCAGAGGCACTGCCCCGAACTTGCCGGGGTCTCAAATCCCTATCGTTCTTTTCTCGGTGAAGTCATCGAGCGTCAGGCCTCGCTTGTTGCGAAGTGGATGCTTGTTGGATTTATCCATGGGGTGATGAATACCGACAACATGGCTCTCTCTGGTGAAACGATCGACTACGGGCCATGTGCTTTCATGGACACTTATGATCCTGCGACAGTCTTCAGTTCGATCGATCGCAATGGCCGCTATGCCTACGCAAACCAACCCGGCATTGCCCACTGGAATCTTGCGCGCTTCGCAGAGGTTCTCCTGCCTCTTTTGGATTCGGATGAAAACACCGCCATCGAAGTGGCGAAGGAATCACTTGGTATTTTCCCAAAGATTTTTCAGCAGCAGTGGCTCTCTGGGATGCGCGCAAAACTTGGTTTGTTCACTGAAGAGGAGGGCGACATTGCGCTCATCGAGTCACTTCTTGAGTGGATGCACCGCAGCCGGAGCGATTACACGAACACCTTGCGTCTACTGGATCCCGAGATCGTGTCCACAGAGAATCCCACATGGCACGCGGATTGGTGCTTCAGGCTGGGGCGGCAATCCCAGACTCCCGAAGAGGTGAGGCAACAAATGCGCCTTCACAATCCTGTCGTCATTCCAAGAAATCACAAGGTCGAAGAGGCTCTGGATGCGGCGACTTCAGCGGGAGATTACGGGCCTTTGCACAGGTTGCTGGGAGCGTTGAAGAATCCCTTTGATGAAGGGTTGGAGAAGGATGGTTATCGCGAGCCTTCACTGAATGGTTCGGCTGGCTACAAGACTTTCTGCGGAACGTAGGAAATGCCTCACTCATCGCCAGCCGAAAGAGTCCGGCGGACGAGCAGATCGATGATGTGGCGGTCGAAGTCGGCGGCGATGTTTTGACCGGTGCTGGCAAAGAGCGGGACAAGGCCGTCATCGAGAACAAACTCCCAAAGTTTTCCGCAGCGGGGAATTTCATCGACATGAGTGAAGACCACATGTGTGGCTCCGAGGGAGCCGGCACGCGTGTAGGCCTCTTGGATCAACTGCCGCTCGTAGGCGGCATTGACGACCAACACGCGGGACTCGATGCCCAACTCGTCGAAGGTCTTTTGCAGGTGGCGGACATTTTTTCCTGTCAGAACCATTCCGGGGATGTCGAAGTAAAGATTCGTATCCTCATCAAGTTTCTTGAGCTCTTCACGGGTGCGCAGAAGTTGCACGCCGAGCGCCTCGCAGAACATTGACAGTCCTTCGCTGGAATTCGGTTCCTCGGCTTCGAGCTTCATAACGCAAGCTTGGCGTCCGCGCAGAAAAATATCCGACGCGAGTTGTTTGCAGAGTGCTGTTGTGGATCCTGAACCGGGGGAGCCGAAAAATGCGACGCGGTTTGAGAGTGAGAGGCTGCGGCTTGGTGCACGGTCGCGCATGAGCATCGCGAAGTGGGAAATGGCAGTCTGCAGCGGCTGTTCGTTCAGTTGTCGCGATTCGGGGCGTTCGCCGAATTGTGCGAGAAACTCGCTCGGAATTCCAGCTTTCAAGAGAATCGTCCAAAGGCGACCGGTGGGGAGGTTTTTAAACATCGCCCGAACGAGGGATTCCGGAACAAAGTCGGCATCGTCTCGTTTAGGTTCCTGCGGGCTGCGGGCCTTGCGGGCGCGTGCTGGCTTGCGTCGTTGTGATGACTCCTGTGCCAGGTAGTCCTCATCCGCCTCGGCTTGTATCTGTAGTTGATCTGTGGCTTCGGAGGCGGGGGAGGGGAGGGATTGGGATTCCTCGTTGGGAATCTGGGCTATGATCTCCAGCTTCGGAGATTTCAGAAAACGGGCCAGGCCTTCACCTTCGACTTGGCGCACGGAAATGACTTGGGCGGTTTCGCCGAGTTTTTCCCGGATGACGGCAGCAGCTTCCTCCGCCGACTTGACGATGAATTTGTATTTCTGCCCGGGTGTGATGGAGACGGTTTGTTGAGCCATGAGGCGGGTCACAGAGTAGGGCTGGAATAAAAGGCCCGCAAGCTTGGGTTGCTGGGAAAAAAGTTCTACTTTGGAGAGCCTGCGTCTCCGGGTTCGTCACCAGACGACCCAAGATCCCTCGGCCTGGGTGGCGATGGGGCGAGCGGGCTTATGGGTTTTGTAAGCCGTTGCCAATCTCGCTTGGGTAGGCTGGGGCGCTTCCATGCGGGGCGCGCTGCGCACGGAGTTTTTTAGGAGGAGTTGTTCGCTTTCGCGACTCAGAAGTAGAAGTTTGAGGACTTTCGCGAGAACGCGTTTGCGAACTTCTGACGATGCGGCGTGATCGGCACTTTTTACCGGACC
>CAXNGJ010000050.1:0-7126 GCA_964201895.1 Terrimicrobiaceae bacterium | reverse complement strand
GCTGCCGATGCAGAACATTTTCACCTGCGGAATCGCATTCGCCGGGCTGACGATGTAGCAGCGGGCGATCGCCAGAATCGAGTAGCCAACAAAGAATGTGGCGTAAAAAATCATGAAAAATTCCAACTCGAATTTCAACATCACTCCCGCCACGGCGACGATGCCGGCAAGCAGGTAGGCGGGGATCGGTGAGGTGAGGAGCTTGGGTGGAACGAGTGAAAAAATCGGGTGGTTGCTCGTGCTGGCGTTGGATTGGAGGAACCACTTCAAGGCAATGTAGCCGCTGTCGAGCGTGGTGAGCACACACACACAGATGAACACCGCATAGGCAGAAAAAGTCCATGACGAGGCGTTTGAGAAGACCATGGTCAGCACCTCCTGGCCATAGTTGTGACCTGTGATTCCCACGCGAATGAACTCTCCCGCGCCCCAATTGAGCGCCCAGAGCGCTGTGATACCGTGCCAGAGGATGAGGCCGAAAAAGAGGAGCGAGCCGATGATATATCCGGCGGCAATGGAGACCCGCTCGCGGTGCATTTGAATAGCCCGCTGCCATTGCTGGAGGTCAAGCCACGGGCCGACGAGAAAACCGATGATGATCGGTACGGCGTAGCCCCAGTAGTTCCAGTCGTTTGTTGGTAGCTTGGGAATAGTCAGCGGACCAGTGCCCTTGCCAAGGGTATGCACGGTAAGAATCACCAACGCCGGCACGAGAAGCAGGAAAAGGGCACCATGACTGAACTTGATGCGTTTGATGTCGAATTCCTCGCCAAACAAAATTGCGGCCGCCAGCACCACAAGCATCGTGAGGGGCAGGTAGAGAAGTTCCGGACGGAATCCAAGCGGCGCCCAAGCGTAGCGAATGAATGCAAAGATCGTCAGCGTGATCGCGAGCAGCTGATAGAGGAAAAACACCAACCGGAATGGTCTCGACCACGAAGCAAAAAATTTCGCCAGCGACTCGGATCCGGACTCCCTCCGGGCCAGGTGGTGCGTGACCAACCCGAAGATCAGAAGCCCCAGGAAATTCGGGATCGCAAAGGTCAGCAGCCCGAAGAGTCCGAATTGCGTGGTGAACTGAACCGAGAAGAACAGGCCGAGCCCCCACATCCAGGAAAGCGCAATCGAAATTCCCCACAGCACGGCGCCAAGAGAGCGTGGGATTTGAAGGGGCGAAGATTTAGCCATTGATGCCACATCCATACAATGGCCACGCAAAACTCGCAACCTCTTCCAAATTCTTGCGGATCGTTTCTGCTGGGAAAGAGGGCATGCCTCGAAGCCTGCGTCCTTTACTTCGATGTGTAAGCGAGCTGCGTTCTTGGCCGAGCTCGCCAATTGAATTGTGCGGGGCCCTCTGCGAGCCCCGCAGCAGATTTCGGATTAGCGTGAGGCGATGACTTCTTCGCTGATGACTTTGCCGGTGGCCTCGGGCTCTTTGGAGGGCTCGGGGACGGGCTTGGCAGTCGGGACATTCGGGCTGACCTTCCAGAAGAGAGGCTGGAATTTGTCCCAGGCTCCGAGGATTTCTGCGGCGCGGGGGCTGCCGGTGAGGTCATGGTGCTCTTGGATGAGGGCCTTGAGTGGCGCGATGTCTGATTCGGCGGCTAGGCGCGAGATCGAGATGAGCTGGTTGTTGTAGAGGCGCTCGAAGCGGTTCTCGAGGTCGAGGATGTAGGCTGCGCCGCCGGTCATGCCGGCACCGAAATTTTTACCGGTGCGGCCGAGGACGACGACAGTTCCATTGGTCATGTATTCGCAGCCGTGGTCGCCGATGCCTTCAACGACGGCAGTGCCGCCGGAATTGCGGACGCAGAAGCGCTCGCCGGCGCGGCCGTTTGCGAAGAGTCGTCCACCGCTGGCGCCATACATCACGGTGTTGCCGATGATCATGGCCTCGTGCGGGATAAAGAGTGAGCCGGGCTCGGGTTTGATGACGATTTCGCCACCGCTCATGGTCTTGCCGACATAGTCGTTGGCTTCGCCGGTGAGGAGGAGCCGCACGCCGGGCGAGAGGAACGCGCCGAAGCTTTGTCCCGCGCTGCCCGTGAGCTTGAGTTCGACAGTGCCATTAGCAATGCCTTCCTCGCCCCATTGGTAGCCGATCTCACCGGAGACCTGGGTGCCCACCGAGCGGCTGGTGTTTTCGACCTCGTAGGAGAGGGAAATGGGACGACCATCGGTGATGGCATCCTTCGCGTCTTGGAGAACGGTCTCGTCGAGCGTCGAGTCCTCAGGTCCATCGTTGCGCGAGCGGGTGGCGTGGCGCACGGCGGAGGGATCATCGGCGGCGACATTCACGAGCAGGCGTGAGAGGTCGAGGGTGTTGGCTTTCGGGTGGTTGGGAATTTCCTTTTGGCGGAGGCATTCCACGCGGCCGACCATTTCATCAATCGTGCGGAAGCCGAGACGGGCCATCATTTCGCGGACCTCGGTGGCGACGCCGTTGAAGAAGGCGACAACATTTTCCGGGCGGCCTTTGAATTTGGCGCGGAGCCTGTCGTCGATCGTGGCGACGCCGACTGGGCAGGTGTTGAGATGGCACTGGCGGACATACACGCAGCCCATCGCGATGAGGGCGGCGGTGCCGAAGTTGAACTCCTCGGCCCCGAGCAGGGCGGCGTAAACAATGTCCTCGCCGCTCCGCATGCCGCCATCGGTGCGGAGCGTCACGCGGTTGCGGAGTCCGTTGAGCATGAGGACCTGGTGGGCTTCGGCGACGCCGAGTTCCCAAGGTCCACCGGCATGCTTGATTGAGCTGAGCGGGGAGGCTCCTGTGCCGCCTTCATGTCCGCTCACGAGAATGATGTCCGCATGGGCCTTGGCCACGCCTGCGGCGATGGTTCCGACGCCTGCGGTGGAGACGAGCTTCACGCAAATGCGGGCACGGGGATTCACCTGCTTCAGATCGTAGATGAGCTGGGCCAAATCTTCGATCGAGTAGATATCATGATGCGGCGGTGGCGAAATGAGGGTCACGCCTTCCACCGAGTGGCGCAGCTTGGCAATGTAGGCGCTGACCTTGTGACCGGGCAGCTGGCCGCCTTCGCCGGGTTTCGCGCCTTGGGCCATTTTGATTTCAATTTCCTTGGCGCTGGCGAGGTAGGCAGCCGACACGCCGAAGCGGCCGGACGCGATCTGCTTGATAGCGCTGTTCGCCCAGTCGCCGTTGTCGCGGCGTTTGAAACGGGCGGGGTCTTCGCCGCCTTCGCCGCTGTTCGACTTGCCGCCGATGCGGTTCATGGCGATGGCCAGGCACTCATGCGCTTCGGGGCTCAGGGCTCCGAGCGACATGCCGGCTGTGGTGAAGCGTTTGCGGATGTCTTCAATCGGCTCCACTTCGTCGATCGGGATCGGGCCTTCGCTCGTGGGCAGGATCTCCAGAAGATTGCGGAGTGCGACTGGCGTGTTTGTCAGAACCGAATCGACATACTTTTTGTAATCCTCCGCCTTGCCGGCTTTGTCAGCACCCTTGATGCCCACATACGCGTGGAAACTTTGGAGGACGGGTGGTGTCACGGCATGCATCTCGCCCCCGCGACGGAAGCGGTAGTATCCGGGATCGCTGAGTTTGCCGGGCTCGATCGGCACGGCTTCCGAATAGGCCATGGCGTGGCGGGTCAGGGACTCGATGGCGATTTCCTTGAAGCCGATGCCTTCAATCTGGGAGGCCGTGCCCTTGAAGCATTCCTCGATGAGTTTGGAGGAAATGCCGATGGCTTCAAAAATCTGTGCTCCACGGTAGCTGTTGACCACCGAAATGCCCATTTTGGACATGATCTTGAGGATGCCGGCTTCGATGGCTTTGCGGTAGTTGATGGCTGACTTGGCGAAATCGCCGTTGGCTCCGTCGCGCTCAAGAAGTTCGCGAATGGTTTCGAAGGCGAGGTAGGGATTGACCGCCGCCGCGCCGAAGCCGATGAGGCAGGCGATCTGGTGCACATCGCGTGCTTCGCCGGTTTGGCAAACCAAGCTGGCGCGCATGCGTTTTCCAACGCGGATCAGGTGGTGGTGCACAGCTCCCACGGCAAGGAGCATCGGAACGGGGACTTTCCCGTGGTCAACTCCGGAGTCCGAGAGAATGAGAATGCGTGTGCCAGAATCAATCGCCGCCTCGGCATCGGCGCAGATGCGCTTGATGGAAGGCTCGAGACCTTCTTCGCCCTCGGAGGCGTTCCAGAGTGTCGAAACTGTGGTGGCCTTGTGTTCATTGCCTACGGCTTGAATCGCTGCCAGCTCCTCGTTGAGAAGCGCAGGTGACTCCAGACTTACGAGGCGGGCATGCTCCGGCGTTTCGGCGAGCATGTTTTTGCGCCAGCCGAGCACGGTGTTCAGACTCATCACGAGCTTCTCGCGGATCGGATCGATCGGCGGGTTTGTGACCTGTGCAAAGAGTTGTTTGAAGTAGGTGTAGAGGAGGCGTGGCTTTGCGGACAGGACCGCGAGCGGCGTGTCATCTCCCATCGAGCCCACGGCTTCGGCACCGTCTTTGAGCATGGGTTTGATGATCATGTCCACTTCCTCGGACGAATACCCGAATGCGACCTGGCGCTGGGTGAGCGTGAGAATGTCGAGTTCGCCGGTGGGTGCTGTGACTTGCTTTTCTGTTAGCTGGGGCAGGTTGCTGAGGTTGTTTTTCAGCCATTCGCCATATGGTTGGCGGGTGGCGAGGCTGGCCTTGATGTCGGCGTCGCGAAGGAGTTTTCCGGCGGCCGTGTCGATGGCTATCATCTCGCCGGGGGCGAGACGGCCTTTTTCCACAATCTTGAGCTGGTCGAGTTGGGACCCGCCGACCTCTGAGGCCATCACGAACATGCCGTCCTTGGTAATATTATAGCGGGCGGGGCGGAGTCCGTTGCGGTCGAGGCAGGCACCGGCAATAACGCCGTCTGTGAAGGTAAGAGCGGCTGGTCCATCCCACGGCTCGGAGAAGCAGCGGTGGTAGTCGTAGAAGTTCTTGAGTTCCTGCGAGAGGTTCGGGTCGGTGCGGTAGGAGGGAGGCACGAGCATCGTCACGGCGTGCAGGATGCTGCGGCCGCTCATGGTGAGAACCTCCAGCGCATTGTCGAGGCTGGCGGAGTCGGAGCCGCCGGGTTGGATGATCGGCTTGAGGAGGTCGATGTCCGCACCCCAGAAATCGGCTTTCAGTTCGGCCTCGCGGGCATGCATCCAATTCCGGTTGCCACGGATCGTGTTGATCTCGCCATTGTGGGCGAGCATGCGGAACGGATGGGCCAGCGGCCAGGTCGGGAAGGTGTTTGTGCTGTAGCGCTGGTGGAAGAGCGCTATGGCCGTCTCGTAGTCGGGATTCGCGAGGTCGGGGTAGAACTTTTCCAGCGACGCGGAAACCAGGAGGCCCTTGTAAACAATCGTGCGGTGAGAGAACGAAGGGATGTAGAAATCCTTGATCTTGTCGGCAGCGGCACGGTCCTCGATTTCGTTGCGGGCGAGGAAGAGACGGCGCTCGTAATCGTCATCGGACATTCCGGCAGGACGGCCGACCAGAACCTGCTCGATGAGCGGCATGGTGGACTGGGCTTTCTCGCCGAGCACATGGTCGTTGATCGGGACCACGCGCCATCCGAACACGTAGAGTTCGCGTTTTTTTAGAACCTCTTCGGTGATCGCGCGGGCGCGGGCGGTCTCGTATTCGTTGTGAGCAGGCAGGAACATGACGCCCACGCCGAGGTCGCTGGGATTGTAAAGTGTGTGGCCCAGTTTCTCCACCTCGGATGTGAAGATTTTGTAGGGAATCTGGGTGGTTATACCCGCGCCATCGCCGGTCTTCGCATCCGCATCCAGCGCACCACGGTGCATGAGGCTGCAGATGGATAGCAGGGCGGTCTCGAGAATGGCATTCGAGCGTTCGCCACTGATCCGGGCCACGAGTCCGACGCCGCAGGCGTCATGCTCGAGGTCGGGGTTGTAGAGTCCGTTCGAATCGCGGGATGGCAGAGCTTGGTTCATGGTCAAAAAATTAACGAGCGAGCAAGAATCGCTCCACAATTGAGAATGTGGAGAATTTTTTTGAAAAAAATTGACGGCCGATCCGCGTGTTTCGCCGGATTTTTGGTTTGGAGGAGCCTGGCGGATTTGGTGGTCAACCCGCTCTCAACGGGCATGGCGGCGGATCGCCTCCTCTTTGAGAACACCGATGTAGGGTAGGTTCCGGTATTGCTCGTTGTAGTCGAGTCCATAGCCGACCACGAACTCGTCAGGGATCTCAAAGCCGACATAATCAGCAACGGAGGCAGCATCGAGCTGTCGTTTTTTGCGCAGCAGCACGCACGAACGGATGCTGGCCGCGCCGGATTCCGCCGCGAGACGGTCTGTGATGGCGCGCAGGGTCAAGCCACTATCAAGGATGTCGTCGAGGACCAGAACATGCCGACCAGAGACATCGGCGATCGAGTTTTGCCGGAATTCGATGCGGCCCTTGGATTTCGTGCCATGGTAGCTGGAGACACTCCACGAGTCGATTTGGAGTGGCAGTGGAACGCGCCGCAGCAGGTCGGCCATGAAAATGAAGCTGCCATTCAGGATCGAGACAACGGTCAGTTCCTTGCCCTCGTAATCCTTGGCGATGGTATGAGCCATCTCGTCGAGGCGGCTGAGAATGGTTGTCTCGTGATACAGAATCCGGTCGATGTCGCCTTGCATGTGTGGGATTCGTAGCCAGCACGCTGCTGCAGGCAAGCTATTCGAGCACGCCTAGCGAGCGCAGATTGCCGTTCTCGAGGGCAAAAATCTCGCGGCTCACGGGGTGGTTGGAGGAGAGGTAGGCATTGATGATCCTCTCCGCCAAGCGGAGGTGGATATCGTCCTGCTTGGAAAAAACAAGCACCTGGTTGCGCGTTGGCATGGCCACGAGCAGGTCGGGACCGAGTGTTTTCTCGAAGGCTGCAGCGAACTCCGGCGCGAGCACGCAGGAGGCGGTGAGGGGATCATCCGACTCGATGGCGGCGTATTGGATCACTTGGTTTTTATTTCTTACAAAAGTGGGCTTCATCCGCTTGAAAACCTCCGAAGCGCTCTGCAGGGCTTGCTCCCGGATCATGGGATAGGTCATGTGGACGGATTTTTTCTCCTCGCGGGTGAGCGGTTCGATTTCTCCATTTACGATGCG
>CAXNGJ010000049.1:0-7138 GCA_964201895.1 Terrimicrobiaceae bacterium | reverse complement strand
GGATACTTTCGCAGTGTGGCCCAGAAAAACGGATACCATCCCGAGTTGGTGGATGGATTTATGAACCTCGATAAAGAGGTGAAGATCGGTGGTGAAGTCATCAATCCCAAGGGCGCATTGCTCACATTGAGCGCGCAAGAAGCCGTTCGGGACATCGGAGGAAAGCCTCTGCTGGCCTCCGCTATCGAGCCGGATGTTGCCGCGCTTGTGACGACTTGCGGGCTTTCTCCAGAGCGGATCGTGCGCTTGGAACCATCCGGCTTTGAGAACATCGCCCAATGGATCACCATGCTTGCCCCACTCTTTCTTCTCGGGGGAGTGATGGGAGCCTATCTCGAATTCAAGGCCCCGGGTTTCGGGGTTGCGGGTATCCTCTCGGCGGTTTGTTTCTTGCTTTTTTTCGGGGGTCATTACATCGCAGGCCTCACAGGATTGGAAATGGTCGCCCTTTTTGTGATGGGGGTGCTCTGTATTTTAATTGAGGTCATTTTTTTCCCGGGAGTTTTCTTTTTAGCTCTCGGCGGTGCATTAATGGTGCTGGCGGCGCTGTTTTTTTCGATGGTGGACTTATACCCGGCCCAGCCGATCAATTTTTCATTCGATAGACTTCAAGTCCCGATGTGGAACCTCACGATCACCTTTGTTGCCAGCGCAGTTGGGGTTGCGCTCTTGGCGAGATTTCTCCCGAGCATTCCAATCTTTCGCAGTCTGTTTTTATCGTCGAGTTCTCCTGCCGGTCCATCCATCGCGCCCGTCGTTACCGAGCTTGGAGCTGCGGCCAAGGTGTCTGCCGGAGAGAACGGCGTAGCGCTCTCCATTTTGCGACCCTCTGGTCGCGCCGAGATAAGCGGTGGGGTCTTTGATGTGATGACGAATGGCGAATTCGTCGAGGCCGGAACAAAAATCCAAGTCCTCGCGGTGAATGGTCAGAACATCATAGTGGGGCGGCAGGTGGCCTGAGCCACGCCAGGGCCGATTTCGCAGCAAGCGACCCCGTGGCAAAGCATCCCTGTAACAAATAGCCTCCTGTGGGCGCCTCCCAGTCGATCATTTCTCCTGCCACAAAAAGTCCGGGAAGTCTTTTGACCATGAGGCTGCAATCGATCTCGTTCCAGCACACCCCACCTGCGCTGGAGATCGATTCGGCAACAGGTCGGGGGCCTTTCAATGGGATCACACAGTTCTTTGCTTCGTGGGCGAGCGGGTGGACATCCGTCCATTCGTTGAGCGTAAGGAGTGCATAGGCCGCATCGCCAAGTTTCCACCGCTGGCGTGCTTCGGTTGTGAAATTCCGACGAACAGATTCCATCTTTGCTACAAGTTGTTCGTGCGAGTGCGCGGGCTTGAGATCAATAGCTATCGAGGGAGTAGGCATTTCGCGGAGTGTTTTTCCGAGGGCATAAACGGGGCCTCCCTCAATGCCGTAGCGGGTGATTATGAGTTCGCCGTGAAACTGCTTTGCGCCTGCTCGCACAGTCACATTTTTCAGCGGTTTGCCTTCTGCGAGTTTTAGGAACTCCGGTTTCCAGTCATGCTCCCACCCGCAGTTGGCGGCCACGAGAGGTTGAATGGAAATGCCAAGATTTTCCAGAGTGCGTGTCCACTGTCCGTCGGAGCCGGTTTGCGGCCAGGATGCGCCGCCTAGTGCGAGGATGACAGCATCCGCCTCCGCACTGGCGCCATTCGAAAAAGAGATCAGATTCGTTGAGCCTATTGTCACGGAAACAAGTTGGTGCCTCACTTTAAAGCGAACGCCCAAAGATTTCAGCTTCGCCACCCAAGCGCGTAGCAGCGTGGCAGCTTTGAGATTCTTCAAATAAACCCTACCGCTTCCGGCCTCGAAAGTCTCCGCCCCAAGTCTTCTCGCCCACTCGCGGAGATCTGCCGGCGTAAATCCCGCTAATATCGAACTCCAAAGCTCCCCGCCAGGCTTCGATGGCGAGTAGCGGGTGGCAAAGGCCTCCAGCGGTTCCGAGTGGGTGAGGTTCAGGCCGCCTTTTCCGGCTACCAGAAATTTTCGCCCGACGGAGGGCTTCGCGTCGAAAAGTGTCACTTCAGCACCTGCTTCTGCCGCGACCTCGGCGGCACGCAGACCTGCCGGGCCGCCGCCTATAATGGCGATGCGTTTCACTTGGAAGAACCCGGAGTCAGTACTTTTCCGGACAAGTTGAAAACCGTCATTTCCTCTGCATCCCGCGCCCAGTCGAGGAATGTGGTTGTAATGAGTGTTTGTGCCCCCTGAGGCAGTGCTGCAAGGAGTCGATTGCGGCGCGCCGTATCGAGTTCCCCGAAGATGTCGTCCAAGAGGAGCAGCGGGGGATGCGAGTGCATGGCCTCGATATAGCGTGCTTGGGCGATCTTAAGCGCAAGCGCAATGGTGCGTTGTTGGCCTTCCGAGGCAAACGAAGAGGCCTTGAGATCGTTGAGTTGGAAATCCAAATCATCCCGGTGAGGTCCGCAAACAGTTTGCCTCAATCGCTCCTCCTCTGGCCGTGAAGCCGCGAGCGCTTCGGAAAATGGCATCTCGCAGCCAGGCCGGTATGCGATTTTCAGATCATCTGAGGACGCGCTGATTTCCAGACACGCCGAGGCCGCGCGTGGGGACAGCGAGTTTGTGAGATGGGCTCGTGCCGATAGCAAAAAATCTCCCGCCTCCAGAAGCGGTGGGTCAAAAGCCGCAATTTCCCGCCGGGGACGCCCATCCTTCAGGAGAGCATTGCGCGAACGCAGTGCGCGTTCGTAGTCCCGCAGCGCCTTGCGGTATCCGGGCACGGATTGCGATCCGAGAAAATCCAGATACCTCCGCCTCGCAGAGCCCGAGCCCTTGACCAGATCCAGGTCGGCATTCGAAAACCAAGTGATGCGTGCGGTGGAAAGATAGTCTGTCGATTTTTGCTGAAGCTTCGAGTCGAGGTAAATCGCGCGTCCCTCGGCCGAGTGACGGTAGTGCAGACGTGTGTCGCCAAAATGCCCTGCAATCGAAAAACCATCCGACCCGCTTTTGATGAGTTCGGTCGTTGTGGTTGTTCGGGGGGATTGAAGGCGGAGCAAAACGCATACGGCTTCGAGAATCGAAGTCTTGCCCTGGGCGTTCTGGCCCACGATGCAGGTGCGGTGGGGTGCTGGAAAAAAATCCAGAGTTTCAAAGCAGCGGAAATGATGGAGCCTTACTTCCCTGATCACGCAAACTTCTCCATGCGGTCGCCCTCGCGCGCCCGTGCGGCTTCGAGCGCCCATTCCGGAAAATCCGGCGAGAGAGTGGCTGTGAAATGAACACGCTTTCCGGTGAGGGGATGCTTGAATGCCAACTTCCAGGCATGCAGGTAATGCCGCTCCGCACTGCCCCGGCGTCCGTACTGAGGATCGCCCGTCACGGGATGCCCGAGGTGTTTCAAGTGAACACGAATCTGGTGCGTCCTGCCCGTTCGCGGGCGGCATTCGATGAGTGCTTTTCCCTCGCGGTTGGCAAGCACTCGATAGTGGGTGAGGGCATCCCTCCCGCGATCCACGACCGCCATTTTCTGGCGGTGCACGGGATGACGACCGATGGCCGCGTCGATCTTGCCGTGGGGCATGCGTGGAACCCCGTCGGAAAGGGCCAGGTAGGATTTTTCAACCTCGCGGGATGCAAACTGAGCCGACAGCGAATTGTGCGCGGCCTCGGTTTTAGCCACCACAATGCAGCCCGATGTCTCCTTGTCCAAACGGTGGACGATCCCAGGACGGCCCTCGCCACCCACGATTTCCAGCCCGCCGCAATGGTGGAGCAATCCATTCGCCAGTGTGCCCTCGCGGTTTCCTGCACCGGGATGCACCACGAGCCCCGCAGGCTTATTCAGCACAAGCAACGTCTCGTCCTCAAAAATGATATCGATCGGAATATCCTGCGCCGCCAGAGGCGAGGGGACTGTCTCCTTCGGAATTTCAAAAACAACCTCTTCGCCGGCTCGGAGGGGATACGAGGGCTTCGCGGCGACCTTGTTCACGAGCGCATGCCCATCTCGAATGAAGGCCTGGAGCCTTGCACGCGAGAAATCCGGGCACACGGTTCCGAGGAATTTATCTAAACGCTGACCCGCCTGTTCCGGCGTAACGAGAAAGTGAAGTGGCATGCTTGTGGCCTCAAAAATGCAAGCGAGGCTTTTCAAAGTCTGGCGGCATGGAACCTTCAACGCAAGGAGATCGGCAAAGGCAGGCTGTGTTTTTAAAGTTGTCGAGGGTCGTTCCTCGCCATCATTTCCCGTAGCATTTGTTCGTATTGCTCCTGCTGAACCGCGTATTGCAATTCCACTTGAGCCCCATTGAATACAAACAAGGCAATGAGCATCAGCATGGGGTTCCCAAAAAATCCCAGCACGGCAAATCCGCAGGCCAGCACCTGCCCGGTCCTGGCTGCCACGCGCGTCGCCGCGAGATGGCTGAATTTCATAGCCAACAGCGCTCGTAGCACCCGCCCGCCATCCATCGGAAAAGCCGGGATCATGTTGAAAACAATCAACCCGCAATTTACCATCAGCAGGTTGTGCAGCATGACGCGCAGAGTGTTGTCCGGCCCATCTAAAATTCCTCCTGTCAGCATCAGAATTCCTGCCAGCACCGTGGCAATCGCCACATTCACCGCCGGCCCCGCTATGGCAATGACGAGTTCCATCGAGGGTTTTTCGGGGATTTGATCCATCCGCGCCACTCCGCCGATAGGAAGCAGCGTGATATCCGGCGTGCGGATGCCATAGCGTCTTCCAGCCAAGGCGTGCCCGAACTCATGCAGAAGAACGCAGAAAAACAGGGCCGCAATGAAGGAAACCTCGCCAATCGCTCCAGGCCATCCCGCATCCCGCCATCCCGCGAATCCAAAAAATGCCGGAAGGAGCAGGAAAGTGACATGGATTCTGACATCGATGCCTGAGATCCGGGCGATGCGATACGACCATTTCATAAAAATTGATTTTCGGATTCGTGAATTCCCATAAACTCCAAAGTTCAGCGCCCTCGGGCGACATGTTTCACATTCACAATCCACCATTCTAAAAGAAAAGAAAATGTCCCTTTCCACTCCCAAAGTTCTCGTAGCCGATCCCGTGTCCCAAAGTGGAGTCGATGAACTCTCCTCCGGCGGCGCTCTCGAGGTTGTTGTCAAAACCGGCCTGCCCGAGGCTGAGATTATCAAAATCATCCCGGAATTCTCGGCTCTCGTCGTCCGCAGCCAGACCAAAGTCACCGCCGCTGTTCTGGAGGCCGCTACGAACCTGAAGGTCGTCGGCCGCGCCGGTGTGGGCGTGGACAATGTCGATGTGGATGCCGCAACGCGCCGTGGTGTCATCGTCATGAACACTCCCGGTGGCAATACCATCTCCACCGCCGAGCATGCCTTTTCCCTCCTTGTCAGTATCGCTCGCAACATCCCGCAAGCCGATGCCAGCATGAAAGCCGGACGCTGGGACCGCAAAAAATACGAGGGCGTCGAGCTCTACAACAAAACCCTCGGCATTCTCGGCATGGGCCGCATCGGCACGGAGCTTGCCCGCCGCGCCATGGCCTTCGGCATGCGCGTTCTCGCCTACGATCCCTATCTTTCCGTCAGCCGCGCCCGCAGCCTCCAGGTCGAGCTTGTCGAGGATATCGACTCCCTCCTTCCGCAAGCCGACTTCATCAGCATGCACATGCCGCTCACCGATGAAACCCGCCACATGCTCGACGCCCGCCGCCTCGCCCTTTGCAAAAAAGGCGTCCGCATCGTGAACTGCGCCCGTGGTGGACTTGTCGCTGAAGACGCCCTGCATGATGCGATCAAGTCCGGCCACGTCGGAGCTGCCGCACTCGATGTTTTCGAGGTCGAGCCGCCGCCCGCCGACTTCCCGCTGCGCGAACTTCCGAATATCGTCTTCACTCCCCACCTCGGAGCCAGCACGGCCGAGGCGCAGGAAAATGTCGGCATCGAAATCGCCCAAGCGATTCGTGCAGCACTCCTCGATGGGGAAATCCGAAACGCCGTCAACATGCCGAGCATCGACGCCAAGACCGCTGCGGTCGTGAAGCCCTACCTCACCCTGGGTGACAAGATGGGCCGCTTCGTTGCCCAGCTTGCGCCAAAACGCAATGACCGGGTCGTCATCACCTACGGCGGCAAGGCCGTCGAAATGCCCACCGACGCGATCAGTCGCGCGATCCTCACCGGCTTCCTCAAACACGCCGGCGGCGAGGAAGTGAACAGCGTGAATGTCCGCAGCATGGCCTCCACCATCGGCCTTGATGTCCAAGAGGTTCGTTCCAGCGAGCAGACCGATTTCAACGAATGGCTCCATGTGGCCGTTTTCAGCGGTGACAGCAAAGTCTCGCTCGGCGGCACATTTTTCGGTGCCAAAAACGATCCGCGCATCGTGCGGGTGAACGGCAATTCCGTCGAAGTCACGCCTTCAGGGGTTGTTCTCATGCTCGAAAACCGCGACCGCCCCGGCATCGTCGGCCATATCGGCACACTCCTTGGCACCGAGAAAATCAACATCGCCAGTATGAGCCTCTCCCGCACCGAGCAGGGTGGACGCGCCCTCACGCTGTTGAACCTCGACAGCATGCCTGGAGCGGATGTCATGGCCAAGCTCTCGGCCGACGCCGACATCTACAGCGCCCGGGTCATCGCTCTCTAAGCCCACAAACGGGCGGGGCCGCCATGGAACAAACCGAGGCCATCCTCATCCGCAAGCAGGCTTGGAGCGATACGAGTCTCATCACCACATGGCTCACCAGCGGGCATGGCAAGATCACCGCCATGGCCCGCGCGGCGCGCAAACCTGGAAGCCAGTTCGCCGGTAGCTTGGATCTTTTTCACAAGGCTGAGATCGGCTACGCCATGCCCAAACGAGGCTCTCTCCACACGCTCCGCGAGGTGAGGTTGTTAGAGGTTTTTGCCGCCACCTCCGCGTCGAATCTTTTTCTCTGCGGCTACTTCGCAGAACTCATCGACCTCGTCACGCAACCCGGCGAACCGTTTCCTGAGATTTATGATCTCTTCTCACGCGCCACCGCGCACCTGAGCCGCTCACCCTCATCCATGCGAGCTCTCGAGTTTTTTGAAAGCGAACTCTGCCGCATGCTTGGCATCCACGATGGCACCGCTTGTGCCAGGGCAGCGATTGAAACC
>CAXNGJ010000048.1:0-7148 GCA_964201895.1 Terrimicrobiaceae bacterium | reverse complement strand
TCAGGAGTACCGGCCGCAACGATCTTGCCGCCTTCATCGCCGCCTTCGGGGCCGAGGTCGATGACCCAGTCCGCGCATTTGATGACTTCCAGGTTGTGCTCGATGACGATGACGCTGTTGCCTTCCTCAACGAGGCGGTGGAAGACTTTGATGAGAAGCGCGACATCGTCGAAGTGCAGGCCTGTCGTCGGCTCGTCGAAGATCAGGAGCGCCTTCTCGCGGGATTGGCGGATGAGGTGGTGGACGAGCTTGATGCGCTGGGATTCGCCGCCGGAGAGGGCGTTGACCGGCTGGCCGAGGCGGAGGTAGTCGAGGCCCACCTCGCCGAGAAGTTCCAGTGGGGTAGTGATTTTTTTCTTGGGATCGAGAGGTTTAAAAAATGTGATCGCCTCGGCGGCGGTCATTTCCAGAACCTCGTGGATAGATTTTCCGCCGACTTGGATTTTGAGAAGGGGCGCGCGGAAACGGGTTCCATCGCATTCCGGACAGCGCAAGAAGAGGTCGCTGAGGAATTGCATTTCCACCTTTTCAAAGCCGAGTCCGCTGCAGCGGTCGCAGCGGCCATTGCCGGAGTTGAAGGAAAAGCTGGAGGCTGTGAATCCGGCCGCCTCGGCTGCCGGGGTGTCGGCAAAGAGATCGCGGATGTGTTCGTAAACGCCAAGGTAAACGGCTGGGGTGGAGCGCGGAGTCTTCGCGAGAGGCGATTGGTCCACCATGACGACTTCGTCCACCTCCTCGTCACCGCTGATGGATTTCACAAAGCCTGCGGCCTCATCCTCTGTGGGGTCCTCGCCGACGAGTTGCCGGTGGAGGACGTCACGCACGAGCGAGGTTTTTCCTGACCCGGAAACGCCAGTCACTGCGCAGAGCACGCCGAGCGGGAATTTGGCAGTGAGGTTCTTGATATTGTGGTGGGTGACGCCTTTGAGAACGACGTGGCCCTGGGCTTTGCGGCGTTTTTTTGGAACAGGGATGGACTTTTTGCCTTGGAGGTAATCGGCTGTGAGGGAGTTTTTTGCCGATGCAAAATTCTCGGCAGGGCCGCAGTAGAGGAGCTGGCCGCCGGAAATGCCACGGCCAGGGCCGATATCCACCAACTCGTCGGCGGCGCGGATCACGGCTTCCTCGTGTTCCACAACAAGAAGTGTGTTCCCTTTGTCGCGAAGACCTTGCATGATCTCAATGAGTAGGGAGGTGTCGCGCGGGTGGAGTCCGACGCTTGGCTCGTCGAGGACGAAAAGGGTATTGACGAGGGATGCTCCGAGGCAAGTCGTGAGGTTGACGCGTTGGATTTCACCGCCCGAAAGCGAGCGGGTGGGTCGGTCGAGCGTGAGGTAGGCGAGGCCGATCTTGCAGAGGTAGTTGACGCGGGAAACGACCTGCTGATGAACAAGGCGCGCGCTGGTGTCCGATGCCGGAAGTTCGAACGACTCCAGAATCGGCGCAAGGCGCTTGAGCGGAAGCGCGGCGACATCAGCGATCGTCAGGCCGTGCGGGTCGATACGGAAATTCAGCGTATCCGGTTGGAAGCGCCCCCCGTGGCATTTCGGGCAAGGCTGGTAACTGCGATAGCGGGAAAGCAGCACACGGATGTGCATTTTATAGGATTTGCTTTCCAGCCATTGAAAATAGCCATCGACTCCATACCAGTCTCCGGAGTCCCAGGCCTGGCGCGAATCGACATCCGGGTCTCCATGAATGACAAAATCTTGATCTGCCTTGGAAAGTCGCTCGAAGGAACGCACGGTATCGATGCCGCGTTTGCGGCAGTGGCGGATGAGATCATCTTGGCATTCAGCGGATTGTCCGCTCTGAAATGCGCGGATGACTCCCTCGGAGATGGACAGTGAGCGATCCGGAATAACGCGCTGCATGTCAATCCCGATGATACGGCCGAAGCCTTTGCACTCCGGGCAGGCGCCCAGCGGGGAGTTAAATGAAAAGAGGCCAGGCGATGGCGGGCGGATGTCGATGTCGCACGAGGAGTAATGCCATCCCGCTGTGTGGGAGTAGGTTGATCCGGATTCGGAATCAATAACGGTCAGCCTGTCATTGCCAAGGCGGAGCGAGTTTTCGATGCCCTCGGAGAGGCGGGCATGGGCGGTATTTTCAAAGTCGATACGGTCTTGGATGACCAAGACGCTCTCGGGGAGTTTGCGGAGTTCGGGAGACTCGTCGGTGCGGTGGATTTTGCCTTTGATCCAGATGCGCAGATATCCCTGCTGGGCAAGAAAATCGAAGAAGTCTTTTGGTGCGGTGTTTTCTGGAACCTTGACGCTGAAGGCCAGGAAGACCGTCTTGCCAGCACAGTCGGCAAGAATTTGGCGGAGTATGGACTGGGGAGTTCCCTGGGCCACTTCCCGCGAGCACTTTGGGCAGAAGCCCTTGGCGACGCGCGGGAAGAGGAGTTTCAGGTAATCATTGATTTCCGTGATCGTGCCGACCGTTGACCGCGTGGTGCGGACATTATTGGCCTGCTCGATCGCGATGGCGGGCGGAATTCCTTCAATGCTATCGGCGAGTGGTTTATCCATTCGCTCGAGGAACTGGCGCGTGTAGGGACTGAATGTCTCCACATAGCGCCTTTGTCCCTCGGCATAAATGGTGTCGAAGGCGAGGCTTGACTTGCCACTACCGCTGGGGCCGGTGACTACGATGAGCCTGCCCAAAGGCAGTTCGAGGTCAAATCCTTGAAGGTTGTTTTGCTTGGCTCCGCGGAGCCGTATGAAATCCACCCGTGGAAATGGGCTGGATTCTTAGGCGGCTTGATTGCCGCGCAGTTCGTCGGTGCGGAGAAGCACGCGCTGGCGCATGATTTTTCCGGACTTGAACTTAACGGTTGCGCGCGCAGGGATGACAACATCGTGCTCGGGCTTGTTCGGATTGCGACCCACGCGGGATTTGGTGAGGCGGACTTCGAAAACGCCGAAGTTGCGGAGCTCAACGTCGCGACCAGTCGACAAGGCGTCAGTGATGCCATCCAATGTGAGTTGGATAACGCTGAATACTTCCTGTTGAGTGAGTCCTGTTTTTTTGCTGATCTGCATTACCAGATCACGTTTTGTGAGGTTGGCCATATGGTTAGTGTGTTGGTTGAGCGGAGGAAATTAGTCGGTTACGGCAACAATGCAATCCTTTTATCACAACATTTTCGAGTGATTTGTATTTGCGTGGAAATGTTTAGCGGAGGGGCTGCGGAGCTATGGTTCCGTCGATGCTCACAGTGGCACGAGAGCGAGGCGGCGCCGTGATGGGTTCGTCGCTCTCGATCGTCGCGAGGCCCTGCGGTGTGAGATTTTTAATCACTCCGCCACGAGCTTTTGCGGAGTCTCCTTCGACGCGGATGACGACGCGTTGGCCTTCTTGAATTCGTGATTCCATGTTGAATGATGCCGTTAGGATCGAGGGCGTTCCATTGGAATCCAGCGAGGCCTTGCTGGCAAAGGAGTGGTTGCGAGAGTAGTTCCAGACGGTTGCGAGAAATGCCGCGATGCACAATGCGAGGAGAACGAGTGCAACGATGCGACCGTTGGCGCGGCCCTTTTGGGATGCTGGTTTCATGAGGGACGCGACACCTCAAAATCGCGGAGGCAGGCTTGGATGCCGCGTTCGTCGCGGAGGAGGGATGTCCCTACGAGCGCGGCCTGAAAGCTGGACGCAACCGAGGAAAGGTTTTGCGGAGAAATTCCACTCTCGGCAACGCGGATGGCTGATGCGGGGAGTTTGCTCACCAGGTCGAAAACCCCGAGGTCGAGGCTGAAGTCGGTGGACGAGGATTGGCCTGCGGCGACGAAGCCGGAGTTGGTTTTGAATTTTCGGCTGTTGATTCCCACCACGCGTGCTCCAGCGGGCAAGGTGGCGATTTCCTCGGTCGTGTGAATCTCAAAGAGAGCCTCCATGTCGAGTTCGCGGGCGAGTTGGTGGAGTCGGTGCATGGTCGCGGCATCGAGCACATTTGCCATGAGCAGAATCGCATCCGCACCGAACGCACGGGCTTCGTAAACTTGATAGTCGTCCACAAAAAAATCTTTTCGAAGGACAGGGTGGGGTACCTGCTTGCGGATTTCGCCGAGGCGGTGGATGTCCATTCCGAAGTGTGTCTGATTCGTGAGGACGGAAACTGCCCGCACGATTGGGGAGGCTGCGTAGGCTGCCGCGGCGTCGCGCACATTTTCGGGGCGCATCGGCCCCACGCTGGGCGAGCGTTCTTTGATCTCCGCAATGAGTCCGAAGCTGGAGGACAGGGATGCTGCAAAATCGCGGGCTGGCGGGGCGTCGGAGAGACGGGCTTGGACTTCGCTGAGAGGGGTCGTTTTTTTGGCTTCGGCGACTTCGCGGCGAACGTCCTCGAGGATCGTGTCGAGAATGGTTTTCAAGGTTGTGGTTTTGGGTAACTGCCGAGGATTTTCACCGAGCGGCAGCTTTGCATGAGGGCGTCAAGCAGGCCGTTGGTTTCCAAGTCCCGGACATGTCCATCGGTCTGGACGAAGAAAAAGGTTTCGCCTTTGTCACTCTGCGAGGGACGGCTTGCAAAGTGGGCGAGGTTGACCTGCAATTGCCGGAAGGGCTCCAATGCGGAAACCAGCGCGCCGGGTTTGTCCTCGATGCGAAGCATGATGAGGGTCTGGTCATGGCCAGTAGGCGCATTGATTTGACGGCCGAGAATGATGTGGCGCATCCCGGTAGCCCGGTTTTGCATGTCAGCTTCGGGAAGAATTTCCGCGCAGATCGAGAGGTCGGTGGTGCTCAACTCGTCGAGCGTGGAGTTGATGAATCCATGAACGGGATCTTCCAGCGGAACAACTCCGCAGTCGGCCTTGTTCGCACGGATCTGTTCAATCACCTCGGCGATCGAGTCTGTGGGTGTGTATCGCACGCTGGAGCCGAATTTGGAGAGGGCCGTCTGGTGCGTGGAACTGCCTGACGGTCCGAGGCACGCGATCACGATGTCGTTTTCCAAAGAGAGGGAGGCTGACATGATCTCCCGGTAAATCGCGCGAATGGATTCGGGGCGGAGCGGGCCGTTGCTGCGGTCGATGAGGCTGCGCAGTAGCTTCATCTCGCGGTCTGGCGAGTAGATGGGAAGCGAGGCGCGGTTTTTGATGACGCCGATTTCTTTCGCCAAAGTGGCGCGCTCGTTCAGAAGGCGCAGCAACTCTGTATCAAGAGCGTCGATGCGCTGGCGCAGTTCTCCGAGGTCGCTCATGGTTGGGATTCCTCTCCGGGGATGGAATCCTGTGGCGCCGCTTCCTCGGAGGGCTGAGGATCAAAGAGTTCAGGCTCGCTGACAGGTGATTCGGCGGTTTTTTCCTCAGCTGCGGCTTGCGCCTCGGCAGGAGCATCCTCCGGCGGATTCGCTTTAGGAAGTGCGATGCGGCGGAGTTCTGAGGCATTTGGGAGATCATCCAGATTTTTCAAGCCGAAGTGGTCCATAAAATACTGGGTGGTTTCGTAGAGGAGGGGCCGTCCGGCGACTTCGGAGCGTCCGGCGATTCGCACAAGGTTGCGGTCCAGAAGGGTCTGCATCACGCCATCCACCGCGACGCCGCGCACGGCTTCCATATCGGCGCGGGTGATTGGTTGCCGGTAGGCGATAATAGCGAGTGTCTCCATGGCCGGAGCGCTGAGTCGGGCCTGCCGGTTCTCCGGGAAAAGCTGGCGCAGCCAGGGAGAGAAGTCCGCGCGTGTCACGAGCTGCCAACCGGCCGCGCTTTCCCTGACTTCAAAGGAACGGCCCGTCTCAGAGTATTCGAGTTCGAGTTTCTGGATCGCCTCTTGAATCTGACTGGCCTTCACTTTGGCAAAGGCTGCTATTTCCGGATTTTCTTTTGCCGCCTCGGCCGCGCCTTTGAAAATGGCGCCGAGTTCCTTTGCGGAGACGGGTTTTTGAGAGGCAAAAAGGATGGCCTCAACAATGCGGTGAAGCGGGAAGAGGGTTTCGGTGCTTGGGGATTCGTCACTCATACAAAAGCGGGTTGGGCATTGCTCACTCGGTCGATCCAGATTTCGCCACACACTCCCTCCTGTCGCACGCGGAGTTGCTTCAGGCGAATGAGTTCGAGCATGGCGAGGAAGGTCACCACGATCTCCGTGCGGCTGGCCACATCGGCAAAGAGTTCTTCAAACCGGAGGGGGATGCCTTCCTGGGTGATGCGTAGGACGTGCTCGATCTTGTCGGAGACGGTGAAATTTTCCGCGAAAATTTCGCGAAGGTCCTCGGGCTTTTTTTCGAGCCGCTTGAGGATTTTTTGAAAGGCATGGATCAGGTCGAAAATCCCGACCTCCTCCACCAGGAGATTCTCGGCCGGGGCGAGGTCCGGCGTCACAGGCACACGGGCAAAGAGATTCAGCTGGGCCGTCTCGTTGTCGCGCAAGAGAGCCGCTGCCTCCTTGAATTTTTTATACTCGATCAGCTGCCGGATGAGTTCGAAGCGGGGATCGTCCTCTTCGGCATCCTCCTCCGCCATCTGCTGGTCGACGGGGAGGAGTGTCCGGCTTTTGATGTAGAGAAGGTTCGCGGCCATGACGATGAACTCGCCGGCCAGCTCGATGTTCAGAACCTGGAAGGCCTCGATATAGGCCATGTATTGCTTGGTGATCCGCTCGATCGAAATGTCGTAGATGTCCACCTCATCGCGTTTGATGAGGTAGAGCAACAGATCGAGCGGACCCTCGAATACATCAAGCTTGACCTTGTAGTCCTCCACGCGACTTTAGGGCCGCTTGTAGCCGCGTTTTTCCGCCTCGCGTTTTTGTTGGATGCGATGCTTGTCGTGTTCCTTTTTCTTGGTTTTGAGTTTGCTGATCTGGCGTGAGAGCTTGTCGATGACCTTGTCGATGGCCACGTAGAGATCGGCTTCCGCATCCTCGGCATGGATGTCGGGTCCGCTGAGTGCGAGGTGAACCTTGACGATATAAGGCTTCTTGCGGTCGTGGTTGTGAAGAAGAACGATGTGTGCAGCGAGGATCGTTTCACCGTGGCCTTCGAGGTGGCTGACTTTTTCCGCCACAAATTCATGGATGGCGCCGGTGAGGGTGATGTTTCGCGGAGTGATGTGAATTTGCATGATCTATACTTTGCGACCGCCTGCGCCTTCATTCCAGCAAAAATCCGCGCGCCCATGGAATTCGCCGGGCTACATTTCGAC